>NZ_DAMAGB010000006.1:20431-185271 GCF_031995485.1 Janthinobacterium sp. | reverse complement strand
AAAAATATTTGATCCGACCTTGCACACCGCTTGACGGGGATAACAGTATCTACCCGACCTGCGCGCCAATAATCCGGCTGTGCAAATACGGCATAGATATCGTTGCCCGGCGCGGCAAACTGGTCGAGCACCGTCACCAGCTGTTCCGATTCGATCTCCGCCCCACTTCCCACATCGAGTGGCGTAGGTCGGATTAGCGCGAAAGCGCGTAATCCGACAACTGAGTTGGGGCCAACAATGGTGTCGGATTACGCTACGCTAATCCGACCTACGCGACCTGCGCGACATAGCTAAATGGCGCGTTCGCGCCAATACTCCGGCTGCGCATAGCTGTGCCGCAAAAAATCGACAAACGCCCGGATGCGCAAGGGCAGGTGGCGCCGCTGCGCAAACACGGCATAGATATCGTTGCCCGGCGCGGCAAACTGGTCGAGCACCGTCACCAGTTGTCCCGATTCGATCTCCGCGCCCACTTCCCACATCGAACGCCAGGCCAGCCCTTTGCCGGCCAGCGCCCAGTCGTGCAGCACCTCGCCGTCGTTGCAGACCATATTGCCTGCCACTTTCAGCGTCACATTCTTGCCGTTTTCGCGGAAAGTCCAGCCGCGCTGGCTGCCTTCGCCGCTGATCGCCAGGCAATTATGCTTGATCAGGTCGATTGGCAGGCGCGGCGTGCCGGCCTTTTTCAGATATGCGGGCGTGCCGACCACTACCCGGTGGTTGTCGGCCAGCTTGGTGCTGACCAGCGAGGAGTCGGACAGGCTGGCGATGCGGATCGCCACGTCGATGCCTTCGCCGATCAGGTCCACCAGCCGGTCGTTCAGGTTCAGCGCCAGAGTCACGTCGCGGTGTTCGGCCAGGAAAGACGGAATCAGCGGCGCCACATGCTGGCGGCCGAAGCCGGCCGGCGCGGAAATGAGCAAGTGGCCGCTGGCCTTGACGCTGCGCTCGGCCACGGCCAGTTCCGCTTCTTCCAGTTCGCCCAGGATGCGCTGGCAATCCTCCAGGAAGGCCGCGCCCTCATTCGTCAGTACCAGCTTGCGCGTGGTGCGTTGCAGCAGTTTCACGCCCAGCCGCTGCTCCAGCGCATCGAGCCGGCGTCCGATCATGGCCGGTGCGATCCCCTCGGCACGCGCGGCCGCCGACAGGCTGCCCTTGGCGACCACTTCCACAAAGGTGGAAATCTGGCGGAACTGTCCCATGCTAGTACCTTTCACTTGTGACAAAAACGCATGGATGAAGTGATTTTTAATCTCGTTTCCATGCCTTATAGTGCACTACTATAGAGGAAATGCAAAGGAACGCAGCATCAGTTCAGCGTATACTTTGGCAGCCGGTTTACTTTTACTTATAACGGAGAACATCATGACGCAGTCCCCCATCGCTCTGCCTGAAGGCATGCAAATCACGGGCGAGATCAAGCCTGGCTACGAACAGATCCTGACGCCCGAGGCGCTGGCGCTGGTCGCCAGGCTGACGCGTGCGTTCGAGCCGCGCCGCCAGGAGTTGCTGGCCGTGCGCGTCGAGCGCGCCAAACGCCTCGATGCGGGCGAGCGTCCTGACTTTTTGCCCGAGACGGCGCATATCCGCGACGGCGACTGGACCATCGCGCCGATCCCGAAGGCGCTGGAATGCCGCCGCGTGGAAATCACCGGTCCGGTCGAGCGCAAGATGGTCATCAACGCTTTCAACTCGGGCGCCGACAGCTACATGACCGACTTCGAAGACTCGAACACGCCGAACTGGGACAATCAGCTGACGGGCCAGATCAATATGTTCGACGCCGTGCGCCGCACCATTTCGCTGGAGCAGAACGGCAAGTCGTACAAGCTCAACGACAAGATCGCCACGCTGGTCGTGCGTCCGCGCGGCTGGCACCTCGATGAAAAGCATGTGCTGGTCGACGGCAAGCGCATTTCGGGCGGCATTTTCGACTTCGCCCTGTTCATGTTCCATAACGCCAGGGAACAGCTGGCGCGCGGCGCCGGCCCGTATTTCTACCTGCCGAAAATGGAATCGCACCTCGAGGCGCGCCTGTGGAACGATATTTTCGTCATGACGCAGAACGAGCTGGGCCTGCCGCAAGGTACCATCAAGGCGACCGTGCTGATCGAAACCATTTTGGCCGCGTTCGAGATGGACGAAATCCTGTACGAACTGAAAGAGCACAGCTCGGGCCTGAACGCGGGCCGTTGGGATTACATCTTCTCGTGCATCAAGAAGTTCAAGCTCGACAAGGACTTCTGCCTGGCCGACCGCGCCAAGGTCACCATGACGGCGCCATTCATGCGCGCCTACGCCTTGCTGCTGCTGAAAACCTGCCACAAGCGCGGCGCGCCGGCGATCGGCGGCATGGCGGCTTTGATCCCGATCAAGAACGATCCGGAAAAGAACGATGTCGCCATGGGTGGCGTGCGCAATGACAAGGCGCGCGACGCCACCGACGGCTACGACGGTGGTTGGGTCGCCCATCCGGGCCTGGTCGAGCTGGCCATGGGCGAATTCACCAAGGTGCTTGGCGACAAGCCGAACCAGATCGGCAAGCAGCGCCCCGACATCGATGTCAAGGCAGCCGACCTGCTGAACTTCCAGCCGGAAGCGCCGATCACGGAAGCGGGCTTGCGCTACAACATCAACGTCGGCATCCACTACCTGGGCAGCTGGCTGGCCGGCAACGGCTGCGTGCCGATCCACAACCTGATGGAAGACGCGGCCACGGCCGAGATCAGCCGCTCGCAAGTGTGGCAATGGATCCGCTCCAGCAAGGGCGTGCTGGAAGACGGCCGCAAGGTCACGGCCGGGATGGTGCGCGCCATGATTCCGGAAGAGCTGGCCAAGGTGCAGCGCGATGCGCCCGGCGGCGATGGGCCGACCTATGTGCGCGCCGGCCAAATCTTCGAGGAGATGTCGACGTCGGAATCGTTCGCCGAATTCCTGACCTTGCCTCTGTACGAAGAAATCTGATTTTCATCAGTCGCAGCGTAAAAAAATCCCGGCATGCCGGGATTTTTTTCGTTATGGGGTAACTTAAAAATTGTTTTTCCACATGCGCAGTGCCGCAAACGCTTCCACCGGCGAGGCATCGGAACTGAGCTTGCCGGCCACTTTCAGGCTGGCGAGGATGGCCGGCTCGCGGTAGCGCAAAAACGGGTTGGTGGCTTTTTCCAGGGCTATCGTCGATGGCACGGTCGGCAAACCCTGCTGGCGCTTTTCCGTGTCGTGCGCCACCCGTTCCCGCAGCGCTTCGTTGCCCGGCTCGACCGCGCTGGCAAAGCGCAGATTGGACAGGGTATACTCGTGTGCGCAGTAGACCAGCGTGGCGTCGGGCAGGGCGGCCAGCTTGCCCAGCGACTCGGCCATCTGACCCGGCGTGCCTTCGAACAGGCGGCCACAGCCGCCAGCAAACAGGGTATCGCCGGAAAACAGCCATGGCGCGCCGTTGATGTCGCCGCCATCGCGCACATAGGCGATATGGCCCTTGGTGTGGCCCGGCACGTCGATCACGGACAGCGCCAGGCCCAGGGCGGCAACCTCGGCGACATCGTTTTCGCCCAAAGGTTCGGTAACGGCCGTGATGGCGTCGTTGCGGGGGCCGAAGACGGGAATGGCGAAATGCTGTAACAATTGAGCCACGCCACCGGTGTGGTCGGTGTGGTGATGCGTCAGTAGAATGGCGGACAGGGTCAGCCCATGCGCGCGCAAGGCCGCCAGAATGACATCGGCGTCGCCCGGGTCGACCACGGCAGCGTTGGCGCCATCATGGATCAGCCACAGGTAATTGTCGTTAAAGGCGGGCACGGCAAGTACCGATAAAGCGTGTTCAGGGGAGTTGGTCATGTGTAAGAGAGAAAACTGAATGGACAGTGCGGCATCCGAAAAATCCATTATAGCGCTTGACGGCTGGCTGCAGACACCAGCCGGTCTGTACGTGCGTCAATGGGAGCAGCAATGCCTGGACAGCCTGACGGTCGACATCTTCGGTTTTAACGCCGTCCAGCTCGGCTTGCCGCAGTTCGACGCGCTGGCCGCCAGCCGCATGCCGAACAAGTGGCAGGTCGATGCACGCTTGCCGGCCAGACAGCCGCAGGGCAGCGCGCTCAAGCTGGTATCCGCATTTGACGAGCTGCCGTTCGACTCGCACAGCCTGGATCTGGTGGTATTGCCGCATGTGCTCGAATTTGCCGCCGAGCCGCACCAGGTGCTGCGCGAAGTCGAACGCGTGCTGATCCCGGAAGGCCAGCTGATCATCTGCGGCTTCAATCCGGCCAGCCTGTGGGGTGCGCGCCAGGGCCTGGCCCGCATCACGGGCCGCCATTATCTGCCGCGTGCAGGGGAGCTGATCTCGATGCCGCGCATGAAAGACTGGCTCAAACTGATGAATATGGGCGTGAGCCGCAGCCATTTTGGCTGCTACGCGCCCGCCTGCAAGACCGACAAATGGCTGCGCCGCCACGCCTACATGGACAAGGCGGGGGCGCGCTGGTGGCCATATCTGGGCGCAGTGTATATAGTGCAGGCCATCAAGCGCGTCAAAGGGATGCGCCTGATCGGTCCGGCGTGGACCAAAAAACCGGCGACGGCGCCCGCAGGCGCACCGGTCACCAATAAAAGGCGGGAACAGCACGATGGACAAGGTTGAAACGAAGGTCGAGATTTATGCCGATGGCGCATGCAAGGGCAATCCTGGCACGGGCGGCTGGGGCGCGCTGATGGTGGCCGATGGCGCAAAGAAGGAAATTTACGGCGGCGAACGCAATACCACCAATAACCGCATGGAACTCCAGGCCGTGATCGAAGCCTTGACCGCGCTCAAGCGTCCATGCCAGGTAGTGCTGTACACCGACAGCCAGTATGTGCAAAAGGGCATCAGCGAATGGATTCACGGCTGGAAGGCGCGCGGCTGGAAGACGGCCGCCAAGGCGCCTGTCAAAAACGTCGACCTGTGGCAGGCGCTCGACGCGGCGCAGGCCGTGCATCAAGTCGAGTGGCGCTGGGTGCGCGGCCACAACGGCCATCCCGGCAATGAGCGGGCTGATCAGCTTGCAAATCTGGGTGTGGAAACCGTGCGCGCATAAGCCGACAGCATGGCCTGCCAGCCGGCCGGCCCTGACCGAAGGACGCAGGTTTGCTATACTGCGTCCTTCGCTTTTTTGCTTCTATGTGAGTGCCCCATGCGTCAAATTGTTCTCGACACTGAAACCACCGGCCTGAATCCGCGCACGGGCGACCGCATCCTGGAAATCGGTGCGGTCGAGTTGAACAACCGCATGCTGACCGGGAATAATTTTCACCACTACATCAATCCCGAGCGCGATTCGGAAGAGGGCGCGCTGGCGGTCCACGGCCTGACGACCGAGTTCCTCAGCGACAAGCCGAAGTTCGCGGAAATTGCCGACGAGTTCCGTGCGTATATCGCCGGCGCCGAACTGATCATCCATAACGCCCCGTTCGATATCGGCTTCCTGAACGCCGAATTCAAGCGACTGAACCTGCCGCCCGTACACGAACAGGTGCATGGCGTGATCGACACCCTGGTCCAAGCCAAGGAAATGCACCCCGGCAAGCGCAACTCGCTCGACGCCCTGTGCGACCGCTACGGCGTGTCGAACGCGCACCGCAAGCTGCACGGCGCGCTGCTCGACTCCGAGTTGCTGGCCGACGTCTACCTGGCCATGACGCGCGGCCAGAACAGCCTCAGCATGGAAGAAGAGGTGGAAGTGGCGACCGATGGCGCCGTGCTGGAAATCGTGCCGTTGGCCGAAGTTATCTTCCAGCCCGCCAGCGCCGATGAAGTCGCGGCCCACGAAGCCACCATTGCCGGCCTGGACAAAGCCGTCAAAGGGCAGTGTATCTGGACCGCCGTCAGCGCCCCGGCCGCTGCCTGAGCGAAAAAACAGCGGCCGGCGCAAATTTCTCGCCCCGGCCCTTGCAGATCGCGCGCGACGTATGCGATAATTCGCCTCGCTTCGGGAGGTTAGCTCAGGGGTAGAGCACTGCATTCACACTGCAGGGGTCGCAAGTTCGAAACTTGCACTTCCCACCAAGAATATCAAGTGAAATCAATCACTTACACGAAAAGCCGATCTTTAAAAAGGTCGGCTTTTTTGTTGAGTGTAATTTTCCAGTGTAATTTATTTTGTGACGACAAGCAGCGATAGCTTATTTAACGCTTCACGTTGCGCGTCCACCTGCAGGTGCGCATAGCGCTGAGTCGTCTGTATATTCGCGTGACCTAGGATCTTGCTGATCGTGTAAAGATCAACTCCCAGCCCCAACATGATGCTTGCGCATGAATGCCGAAGATCGTGAAAATTCACATGCGGCATGCCCGCCTTCACGCGAGCGCGGCGCCAGGCCGATTGCACTCCATATAACGTCATCTCCAGCGGAAAGTATTTAAGCCACGGTCGAAGCGCCGGGATGATTGGTATGACCCGCATTCGCAGCGTTTTCGTATTGCTTGCCGGGAACGTTATTGTGTCGCGACCGATGTGTGAGCTTTCCATCTGGAATAGTTCGCCACGTCGGGCGCCAGTCAGAAGTGCCGCCCATATTGCTGCTTGAGCAATCGGTGTGCAAAATGAAGCAATTTTTTTCACCTGCTCGACTGTCAAAAAAACTTCGCGCTTGTTGTTCACGGCTACCGATTCGATCCGAAGGCCGTAGTTTTCCGGTATTAGCCTTTGGCGCCAAGCCAAGTGAAGGCCTTTTTTTGCACACGCCAGCGATCTATTGATTGTCGCTGGCGCGTAGGCGGGCACCAACTTTCCGGTTTTCTTGTGCGGTATTAGCTTACTCATGTCCTTAATGACGTGGTCGGCAAATTCTTGTGCCTGGCTAGCCTTGTAGCGCTCCGCCCACGCGCCCAGCCGCTTTGCATGGTGTTTTGCCGTATCTGCACTGCGAAGGCCCTGAGAGTGCTCAATAAACAATGCGAGAATGGCCGTCATCGGCAGATCGCCCGGAATGTGAACTTTCTTCTGCTTAGGCGTGCGCGCAACCGCCGCACGGAGTTCTGCTTCAATCAGCTTGGCATCACTCGCAGTTGAACCTTCCGGCAACTCTCTGTGAATTCTTTTGCCATCAACCATGATTCCGACGTGGAGTTTACCCTTGCTGTCTTTCCAGACTGACATACTTGATTTCCTTTTAACCAGCTCTTGCATTCTTCAAGGTCGTAGCGCTTAGAGCGCGCGCCGACCGGTGTATATGGCAGCCCGGCCTGCTCCAGCCGCCGGATCGTTGATTCGCTTACGCCAAGTGCGGCGCAGATCTGCTGTCTGTTCAATTCCCCGGCTGCGCTGGCGGGCTTCTTGCCTGCGGCCTTATCCAGCGCCGACACCAATTCGGCGATGTGGCGCATTTCGACTTCGCTCATGTTCATGTTGCGCCCCCGGCTGGCATGTCGGTGGCGTGGCCGCTGCCGCCGCATGCGGGGCAATCGAGCTTGCTGTAGTCCGGCTCGGCGCCGTCATTCATGAAGACCAGGCCACCCCGCGTCGCCGCGATCGACTGGTCAGTGACGCGCGCGGCCGCGATAGCCTGCCGTGTTTCGGGAGAGAGTGGGGCACCGCGGCGCGCGAGCTGGGCCTCAAGCTCCTTAGCGCGAACCTCGGCCTTTTCGGCGCGCTGGCGCCATGCGTGGACGCAAGTGCACTCGCCCATCCATTCGCCATCAGCACGGTGCACTTCGCCCGTGCCGTCGCAGGCGCTGCACAGCGAACCCATTTCGGCGCAGCTATCCACGTTCCCCGCAGCTACTGGCGCGCCTGCCGGCCCCCACGGTGCTGGCGATATCTTCCAGCCACCGCGCGCGACGTAATTGCCGCTGCGAGCCGCAATCCAAGACGACCACTGCAGCATGCTGTCGCGGCTGCCGATGGGCGCAGCGTTGATGTCGGCTGCATGTCCGGTGTACCAGTCTTCGAAATTGGCCCGGGCCTGTTGGATTGTTTCGACTTCCGCAGCCGCTGGCGGTACGATAGCGGCAGCATTGCAACTTTCCACAATGAAACCCGCCAGCGCTTCAGGCTCCGGGCAATTGCGCACGTCGAAGCCGCCACAGTTACCCGCCAAAAACACCAGCGAACCATCGGCACTCATAGGCGTAAATTTGTTGGCGGCGTTCACGACGCCCCTCTTGGAAGCGATAGCGGCGATTGTGCTCGTGCGCAATTCGTCGGCGGTGATCAGCACCATGTTGGGCTGATCGCTAGGAGAGTCGCGGTCGAGTTCCGCCACGTCGAGCACGATCTTGTTGGCGATCGCTGCCGCGTCCCTGGCATCGCCCTGCGCTGCTGGGGTGGCGAGTGTGGCGCTTGGGTATTTCTCGTCTTGGCTGTTGGATGCGATTTTTACAAAAAGATGGGCATTCCACGATCCCGATATCTGCTTAAAGCGATACCGGGCGCGCGTGCCGCCGATTACCTGCTCATTTACTTGATCCACATCGTCGTACACAATCAGGTACGGCACTTGATCGCAATCAGCCAGTGCTGCATCGCGCCCTTCATCCGGTGGGGCCTCACGCTGCACCGAGGCGGATGCAATTCCATGTAATTCGGGGGAATTAGATTGCACCGGAGCGGCTGCGAGGGCGGCGCGACCAGCCTTCCATGCCTTCAGCGCGACGTCGCACATCGAACTTGTCGAGCGAATGCCGAACGATTCTCGGATCAGCCCCTCGGCGCTTGCCCAATCTACAAACTGCGTCCACTCATCCGCCACCGCTCGGAGCGCAGCGGCGGCCGGCGTGTGTTGTTCGGTATTTATCATGTCGGTTGCTCCAATATGGTTATTGCGGATGGCGCGACCGGTTCGGCCTCGCCCTCGATGTACACGGTCATTTCGGCATCGCCCTTGTGCCAGCAGAAGCCGCTGATGAACCGGTTCGTGCCGTTGTAGCCGATCGGCCTAGCCAGCTGCTTTGCGCGGTGAATGCGCAAGTCGTGCTGGTCGGCCAGCTCGCGCGGCGATTCGGTCGGCGCCGGCGCGCGGCCGCTCATGATGCTGCCAGCGCGCGAGATGCGAACCAGGCCACCGGTCCGTCCTCGGTGTCGTAGATGGCCAGCAGGAACCAGTCAGGGCCGGGCGAGGTCGGCGCCCAGTCGGCGACAGCGGCGATGTCGCCATCCATGACACGGTCATTGAGCTCGTCCGAAGCGTCATCTTCCATGTCGACGCGCTGCGCCGTGAGCTGCTGCTGCGCAAGCCACGAGCTATATTTGACGCCGTCACCCTCATCAAAGTCCGGCAATTCAGGGTGGCTCCAGAAACCATATTCATCGCGTGCCACCGGCGCCGGTTCAATTATCTTTTTCATATTCGCCTTTCAGGTTGTCGCGGCCAGGACGCCCGCCAGGGTCGCCGCCACGTAAATCAAGATTAGGGCCGCCGCCACGCGTGCGGCGGATCGGTTTCGGGTTCCGTTGCTCATCGCGTAGCCCGGACGTTGCCAGTGCGGACCCACCGAGCGATGCCTAACTCGCATGCACTGGTCAGCGCCAGGCCGTTTGCCATCCCGCTATGGGTGGCCGGGCCGTTGCAACCGCAGTAGCAGGTGCGCCGGCGGCCGGGGCGCTTGGGCTTCTTCTCGCTGTAGCGGACGTGGTCGTCGGCAGAGCCGATCTTGCCCCAGCCGGCGGTGCCGCCACGCATTGCGGCTGAAAGCGCGCTTTTGCTCATGTCGCTCAAGTCGGTCATGAAGCCACCCGCACAGCACGGCCACCGCGCCACCGCCAGCCTGGTGCAATCTGGCTGTAGCGCCACATGCTCATGCGCTCGCCGGTGGTGATGCGCGGCCAGGGCTTGCCGCCGCATTCCCATTCCGGCCCCTCCCAGTAGTCGGCGGGCAAGCGGGCGTGGTCGTAGTGACTTATCCAGGCTCCGCGCGCATCTTGACCTTCGCACTCATCAAAACTCATGTAGTGATGTTCTGGGATGCCGCTGATGCGCTGCCACATTCCATATTCGGCAGGACGGTGCTGGCACAACCACTGGGCACGCTTCCACGAAAATGGCTCCTCGATAACGCCCGACTCGCTCGATGGTGTGTATTTCGTGGTGTCGCCATGGCTGCGGAGCAGCTGGACGGCGCGCTTTGCCTGCTTCTTGTAGATGCGCGGGTTCATGGTGCAACTCGCTTGAAGGTAATCGCCCAGCACCACTGGTTTGCATCCCAACTGCCAGCGCCGTTTATCTTCTCCCACAGGTCGTAGTAGGCGGTGTAAGCATCTGGCCGTGCGAATGCGCCGGGGTAGCCTTCCCAGCCGGGCGACCCACGCATGAAGGAGTCGGCGAACTTGCGTACGCCCTCCGCTATTGCGTCAGCCTCGCTGCAGTCGTTCAGCCGCTCGACGCGCACCGATACGATCTCCAGCAGGATGCGGCTGCCCGCGCGCGGCATGAAGATGGCCGGGCGCTTGTACCAGCCGGGCAGGGCGCCGCCACGGTCAGTAGCCGGCGGCAGGTCCGGGTTGTCAGCGGCAAACTGGTAGGTGCGGTCGCACTCGGTCGTCATGTCGATGAAGTGCCATTCGTCCCGGGTCTTCTTGACGCTGAACCGGGTTTCCCAGCGGCCGTAGGCGAAGAAGGTTTCGCGCACCCAGAGGTGGCTACCTGGTCGCCCGTACGGGAACTTGCGACCCGCGATCTCATCCGACGCGCCAAAGATTTCAGGGCCTGGCGCGTCGTAGCCGCCGTTGTCGATGATGATCGGGTTATAGTCGCCTACCGCCGGATTCCAATATGGGCCGGGGTCCAGCTTCACCACGCGCCGCGTCTGCGTCTTGTTGCCGTCGAGCAGCGCGCGCACCATCGGGGCACTGAACAAAATAGGGCGCTCTTTCATGCTGTCTCCTTAATGGAATTCGTTGATCTTCACGTCTGGCGCTTCGGTCTGGACTTCATGCAGCGCACTTTCAAGCCAGCCGCGCACGAACTCATCCCCTGCCGCAGTGCGGAGCAATTTGTACGAGATCAGCAAGAGGGCGCTCAGATACGAACTTCTCTCCTCTGGCTTGAGGTGCGGAAGGATTGCCACGGCCTTGAGCGCTTCTTGCACCATTGCGCTATCGGTACTGTTTTCTTGATTGCTCATGCTGCCGCTCCCGCCACGGTCGAGACCGTATAGATGCCCTGCGTGCCCTTGACCACGCCGGCGGTTTCCATTGCCTCGATCAGTCGGGCCGCTCGGTTGTAGCCGATGCGCAGATGGCGCTGCACCAGGGCGATGGACGCACGCTGGCCGGTGCGAACGATTTTCACGGCCTGCTCGTACAGCGGATCGCTCGCGCTGCCGTCGCCGGCCGGCACGGCGCCCAGCGCTTCGCCGTTCAGCTGCAGCACCGGGCGCTGCTGGCGCACTGATTCGTCGCTTGCCGCCGGCGCGCTTGGTTCCATGAACTCGACAGCGCCGGCCAGGAAAATCTGCCCGGATGACGAGCCGGTCGGCATCGTGTTCGCCAAGTAGATGGCGGCCTTGATGACGTCTTCGCCGGTTTCGGCCATGCGCTCACGAATGCGGATGATTACCGAGTAGATGGTTTCCTGATACGCCTCTTTCAAAAGGTCGCGGAACGAAGCGCGAACCTTGTAAAGATCAGCCGTCAGGCCAACGGCGCGCTCGATCTTCTGCTGGCCGTCCACAACCGGGCCCGGCGCCGGCGCAACCGCATCAGCCTCGCCGCCCAGGGCCTCGACCAGATCGGTCAGCATCCTCGCCAACTCGCCGGTCATCAGCGCCATATCGCTGTCGAAGCGCTCGTCGTCGTTCCGTGCGGCGCTTTCCTTGATGATCTCCAGCGGCTTGATCGACTTGATGGCCAGGCTCTCGTCCAGCACGAAGCTGATCTTGTCGTTCCAGGTCATGGCCAGGCGCGTGCACTGCTTGCCGGCGGCGATGTGGCGGCGGATATCGTCCGCTTCCAGGGTGTGGCGCTTGTATGCCACCTGGGCCTTGCTTTCGCCCGTGGCGCGCATGATCGCGTCCTGGTCGACCGTGAAGCCGGCCGGCGCCTCGTCGTGCTGCAACCAGCCCGTCATCATCGCTACGGGTGAGCGCATGACGCGCAGGCTTTCCAGCGGCAGCTTGTCGACGGATTTGAGCAGCTGCTTGACCACCTCGTCGGCCTTGCTTGGACTGGCCGCGTCCACTACCAGCCAGCCATTGATCGGGTCGATCCACACGGCCGTGGTGCTGAGAATGGCGAACGCCCGTGGCAGCAGTTCGTCGGTGACGCGCTCCTTCAATTCCTTCATGGCCTTCTTGCCGGGCGCGAAGCCTTGGGCTTCTTCCATTTCCAGCGCGCGGGCGGCGGCCACCTGGTTGATCACGGTCGATGGCAGCAACTTCTTCTCGGTTTTCAGCTGCAGCAGGAACTGGCCGCCGACGGCGTGCACGAGCGGTGTGCCGGCGGCGCGCGGCGGGGCCCAGCCTTGGTTGACCATATCCATGCTGGTGGCATCGGTGAATTTCTGCGGCGCCAGCGCATCGGCGAGGGCGTCGGCTGTCATAGCCCAGTTTTGCGGCAGGCGATATGCCTGGATATTCTTGAAAAACATGGCATTTCCTTATTCTGAGAACACGACGCCGCGCGCGGCACCGAAGGCATACAAAAATTCAATGAACTGCGCGGCTTCCTTCACGTAGAAGTCGCTGGTCTGCACTCCCAACTGCACGATGCGGCGCCCGTCGAAGCTGGGCGTCACGCGCCCGTCGTGGTGCAGCGGTGTGCCAGCCAGGCGCATTTCGTCGGCAAACTCGTCCACCAGCAGCCGCTTCATGTCGTCCGCATCCCATTTGCGCCCGATGTGCTCCACCTGCTTGGCGATCTCGCCGATCATCGCGTGGTACTTTTCTTCCTGGGCGCGCTTCTTCTTCGGCTCGGAAAACACCACCATCCAGCCGGGCGGCGCGGTCTTGGCAAATTCAACTGCCCGGCGCCGCGCTTCGTCGTGCACGAGGAAGTAAGTCTGTTTCGTCATGGCGGTGCTCCTGCGGCGCGGCGCGCCATCATGCTTTTTCCGCTTTCAAAGCCGTCACGCGCTCCAGGTCATAGCAGCCGCGAACGCCATCCAGCCAAATGACTGCGGTGTGGCCGCTGAGCACCTGTGCCTCGCTGGTCGTGACCGTCTCGCGGACCTCGCCGCTGTCCAGCTCGACGCTGACGGCCGCGCCGACAAGGTGTATGGCGTTGAACCTGTCGCACGCTGCCTGGAGCTTGGCAGTCGCCTGTGCCTGGCGTTCGGCGCGGCTCACGCTGCGTCCTCTACGTCGTCGCACAAGTCGCAAAAAACGCTGCGCTTGCCGTCAGCGCCCAACAGGATCGGGTCGCCGTTGTCCTTGAACGTCGTCCGGCTGTAGCGCTGGCCATGTGGCAGCGGCTCGCCGTAGCAGCGCGCGTTGATTTCCAGCGCGGCGGTGTGGTCGATCTCCAGGCGCCCCGCCGGCGCCAGGTCGGCCACATCGATCACGATGCCGCGACAATACGGCTCGCCGCCTTCCACGATTTCGAAGGTCGCGTGCGGCACGTCGGTGCGGAATGTCCAGCTGTAGTCTGGTTCGGCGCCGAACAACGCCTCTACCCATTTAGCCGCCGGCTCGGGTGCCAGCATGGCAATGCCCGCCGCCAACTCGTCGCGCCGCGCGCCGCGAAACACCATCAGATCGCCGCTTGCGCCGAAGATCACGAGCAAACCGGCTGCCTTCGCTTGCTGCTCTTCTTCCTTGAACATTTCGCTCATATATTCGCGGCCCGTCAGCAGGCCGGCCAGCAGTTCTTTGCTCAGCTTGACCGGCGGTGCTTCGGCCAGGCCGGCCGGTTTGACGGCCGGCTGCGGCGCGGTGTGGTTGAACGCAGCCTGATCGATCTTCGAATAGGGAAACTGGCTGGCGTACTTCTTGATGCGCTGGATGAAGAACGAGCCCTGCGAATCGGCGCCCAGGAATTCAGCGAACAGATCGGCGCTGAAATTCTGGTAGTGGTAAATGTCGCTCTGGCCGGTCGACTTCTTCGGGTGGAACTGGATGGCCAGCAGGTTCAGTTCTGGCGCATGGCCGATGGCTGCAAACTGGCTGGACTCGACCTGGTGCATAACGATTTTGGGAAGGGTGCTCATGGCGATCTCCTGGTGGGACAGTGGTTTAAATGGCGTGCTTGATTTGTACCGCGCTGATGTGGCGGCAAATGGCTGCGCACATGCTCTTGAAGTCGGCTTCGTGGTACAACTTGGCGGCCTTGTCGGTGGCCGCCGGCGCGAATCCGAGGGATTCCATGAATGAGGCGGTGACCGTGAAGCCGAGGCGGTCGCTGATCTGGCCCAGGCGCAGGGTAGGCGGCGTGTGCGCGCGCTCAAAGTTTGCAGCGCCCTCTTGCTCGAACAGGTCTTGCGCGGCTGGCGAGAGGTCGGAGCCGTCCGGTGAAGCCTTGGCGTCGGCCAATTCGTCGGCCGGCGCCATGGACGTCGGCTGGTCGGCGAGGTCGGCCAGGCGGCCTTGCTCGACAAGGGCGGCAGCGCGCGCAGCGGCAGTGTCGGCGGCCTGCTGGTCGAGTTGGCGTTTCGTGTCGGCAGCAACGCGGTCGCGTTCGGCCTGCGCAGCCGCTTCGACCAGGCGCGCCGCCTCTGCATCGGCCTTGGCCTTCGCGTCGGCCTGCATGTCCAGCAGTTCCTGACGTTGACGGGCAATTTCCGCCTGCTCCAGGCGATTGCGCTCAGCTTGCGCATCAGCCTGCTTTTTCAGTTCGGCGGCCTGAGCCTCGCGCTGACGCAGTGCTGCCGCTTCCTGCTCCGCGACCAGTGCAGCGCGGCGCTGGTCTTCAGCCTGGCGTTCGGCAGTAACTCGGTCGGCTTCTTCTTGGGCAATTCGCTTGGCCTCGGCTGCTGCTTCACGCAGTTGTGCCAATTCGGCGCGTTCGGCGGCGATGCGTGCGGCTTCGGCTTCGGTTTCGGTCGCGGCGACGTGCAGCGCCGCCAACTTGATCAGCACCTCGGCGCGAGCCACCTTGGCAGCGTCGAGCATGGCCCCGAACGCCTCGTCCGGCTCGTCGACCTCCAGTGCCGCCGACATCTTGGCAATCACCTCGGCAGACTGGCCGACGGCTTGCAGCGGCAGTTCGCGGATCGCCGCAATACGCAGGCGGATTTGCTCGGCGCGCGCAGCTTCTGCGGCCTTCAATTCCTCCTTGCGCTTCTTCTCGGCCTCGATGGCGCCATCGAACTTTGCTTCGTAGGGTGCGACTTCGACTTTCAATTCGGCGTATTTCGTGTCCAGCAGCTTGCCGATTATGAGGATCGGAGCCTTGCGTTCGACGCGCGCCTTCTCGCCCGCGATTCGCACGTCATCGCGGAATGCAGCGCGGTACTTGATGCAGATATCCATGCCGGCGGTCGTGCTGGCATCAGGGGTAATTGCGTCGGCTTCAGCCTTCAAAATTGCGAGCTTGTCGATGAAGGGCTTGAAGACCTCGGCGACGTACTTGGCCGGGTCCAGGGTGATCAACTGGCTTGCGGCTGGTGCGGGGGCGTCAGCCTGGATTGCGACAGCGCCGACTGCTTCGTTTTCTGCTGGGTGGTTGTTCATGCTGCTTCCTTGTGTTTAAAAAGAATTTCACGGTCGGAGACGCGGCAGGCAAACGCCGCCAAGTCCAGCACCATCGCGTCAATAAAGCTGTCGTCGCGCATCACGCGCTTGATGTACAGGTCGCTGCCTGCGTTGGCCAGGTCTGGCACGTACATGATGAAATCGCACCACTTGCGTGCCGTGATCCACATACCGCCCTGCATCTGGTGCATGTATTCCGTCAGATCGCCGGTCTCCAGGATCTCGACGATCTTGACGCTGTCGACTGGCGCCTTGATCTCGATCAGGCCGTCATCACCTACGAAGCCATCGGTCGAATAGCCGAACAAGCCATCGTCCGTCAGCACCAAGCCTGCTTCGGTGACCATGCACTCGGTGCGTGCCTCGTAAGCCATGCGAGCCAGGCGCTCCATCTCGTGGCCGCGATCAAGCACCCAGGCTTTGACGGGTGCGCCGTATGGTTTTCCGCTGATGCGTTCGATGGCCAGGTCTGCTGCATACTTGTCCGACGCGACGGAAGGGTCACCAGCCTTGCGCTTGCCAGAGGTGCGTGACAGGGTGGAGACTGCATCTACGAAGCAAGATGCTGTTACGACACCGGCGCGGGCCTGGTGCCATTCAGGCGTGCCTTGGGCGCAGGAGATGAACTTCATGCCGCGCCTCCGGCCTTTTCAGCGCGCGCCATCAGGCCGTCGTAGTGTGAGGCGAGCATGTTTTGCGTGGATTTCGACAGGCTGGCCCAGCTCGCGGCGAAAATCTCCGCGCCGTCGTCGGCAATGACCTCCATGTCGGCGAGAATTTCGGCGGCAGCTGTGGAAAGCGGTTGTGGCGCTGGCTTGTCTGCCTTCGTGGCAGGCTGGGCCGCAGTGAGTGCCGTGCCACGCGCCGTTACCGCCGCCTTGAATGCATTCGATGCAGCAGCATCCTTGGCTTCATTGATCGCTTTCACGCCCGCCTTCCACACCACGGCCAGATCGTCGGCGGTAGGGGCAGCATTGGCTTTCGCTACCCACTCAGTCGCCAGGGCGCTTACGGCCGGCTCGCCTGGCTCGTTCGTCCGTAGCTCTTCCGGCATATCCTCGATATCCTGGGTGAAGATGTCGCTCGCGGCGGTCACATTGAGTGTCATGGCGATCATGGCGCGCTTGCAGGCCATTTTCAGGACTGTATTCGACAAGTCGGCCGCTTCGGTGCGCACCTGCGTTGCCTTGCCGCCGTTCTTGTAGAACTTCAGGCGGCGCATTGTTTCCGGGACCAGGCTGAATTCTTCAGCGCAAACGGCAGCGCGCCACTTATATTTCTCTTCGGCCGACGAGCATTCGCCCACGCCTTCGCCCAGCATGATGTCGGACACTTGGTGCTGGCCGATGCAGGTAACCCGGAAGCGGGCCACCAAGTCGGTGCTGAGATCGAGGATGCGATACACCGGCGCGATGCGGAACGTCACGCACAGGACTTCGGCGCCCGGCTTGTACAGGGTCGGTTTCGGCGTGCCTGGGATGGTGCCGTAGTGGGTGTTGAGCTTCATGATCCCGCGCATCACCTCTTGGACCAAGTTGACGCGCTCGCGAATCTCGGCCAGCGAGTAGCGGTGCACTTCGGCGGCAACCAGGCCGGCGCTCTCGCGGCGCGGCATTTCGATTACTTCGTTCATGACGTTTTCCTTGTGAGTTTTGTAATTTTTGCCTTCAACAGCGCCAGGCGGACGGCGTGACCGATGGCGTGGCCTGCGCGCCAGTTGCGAAAGGCCTGGCCTACTGCACGCATTGCGCCTCCCGGTGGGCGCGGCCCGCGCGCTGCAGCTGCGCGGCCGAGGCGTCGAGGTCGATCATTGATTCGATCTGCGCCATGATCAGTTCCTTGCGCACTTCGTCCAGGCCAGCCAGCTCGCGGCGCACGCCGGCCAGGCGCATCTTGTTCATGTGGTGCTGGTGCTGCGCCTGGTAGAAGCGGTGGGCGGCCAGCAGGCGGCGGAAGAGGGTGGCGAGTTTCATGACGTCACCTGCTGCGCTACCCGTCGGCGGTAACATTGGCGGGTAACCTGCCTGCACATGACCAAGTCAAACCAGCCGATATGACACTCCTCCGCGTTTTCAATCCGCAGTGCCCCTGCCAGCCAGCCATAAGCTTCGCTTCTGGTCATTTCGCCGCTTTGCCAGATCGGGTTGAAGGCTGCTTTGGCATCCTTGCGCGCCTTGCGCAATTCGGCGTTTGCGAGCGTCCCCAGCGGAATGCTTGTGAACGGATGCAGGCCGACATAGCTATCGCAGTCGTCGTCAGTGCAGCGGTAAGCCCAGGGCCATTCGCCATACGAGCGGCCGTAGATCTCGCTGTTGTTCACCAGTTCGACGGCGCTGGCGCAGTGCGGGCAGTTGGTCGGTGCCGGTAATGGGTTCTTCACGCGCGCCGTGGCGCTGCGCGATGGATTTTGCGGCGTGACCGGTCCGGTGCGCGGCTTCACCATGCCGGCGCCGACCAGCGCCTGCTGCATTGAGCGGCTCATGGCCGCACCATCGCAGTCACGCCCAGGGCGCCATCGTCATATGCCGCGTCTTGCAAGGCGCCCAGGTCGCCAATGGCGGGATAGCTGCGCACGCCGTCGGCGGTGCGGATGGTGATGATGTAGCTCACGATGCGCTCCCTTCACGGCCAGTCAGCAGCACGCGGATACCGTTGCGCTTGACGGAGGCGTCCGCGCCGTAGCAGGAGCCGGCCGGGATATGGTCAGTCGCATCCAGGCAGCCGCTGTTCAGTGCCGATTCGACGCCAGCATCCTGATGGGAAAAGGCGAGGGCGGCAGACACGGCCAGACGGGACTGGCGGCCGGCGGTGACGTTGCGGGCGGCGATCATGCTGCGCGTCCGGCAAAAGCAGCGGCAATACCAGCGTCTTCTCCGACCACATAGCGGCCGGTCGTCAGGCCGCAGAATGGGCAGTGACTGGCGACGCATGGCATTTCCTTGCCCTTAGCGCTGGTGAAGCCTTTGCCCGTGCCACGGATGCGGAACGGGATATTGATCACGCTGCGCATGCCGTTGTCATCGGTCATGGCGATACCGGTGGCCTGGCACTCCACCGTGATTTCGTCGCCAGCCTTGGCCACGATGAACGGGGCGCTGGCCAGCTTGGTTTCGATTCTTTTCACGCAGTCGCAGTTCATGGTTCCGCTCTCCTGTTTATGATCTGGCGCCCCTGCCGAGAATCGAACTCGGCCAGTTCCGGCCCTTGCTGTCCGGCCCTGAGCCACTCCGGGGCTTTCAAGCCTGCGTACGCCAGGAAGCGCGGCCGGTGCGGGTGGTAACTCCGGCGCTTGGTACATCGCGTGCCCGCTGACGCAATTCGTGGTGCTGGCGGCCCGGTCAATCCGTCGGGCGTGTGATCCTGCGGCTGGTCGGCCGCCAACAAAGCAAGGGGCTGGTTACAAACCCAGTT
Organism: Janthinobacterium sp.; assembly: GCF_031995485.1. Taxonomy (NCBI): domain Bacteria; kingdom Pseudomonadati; phylum Pseudomonadota; class Betaproteobacteria; order Burkholderiales; family Oxalobacteraceae; genus Janthinobacterium; species Janthinobacterium sp. Next base: position 166,259 of record NZ_DAMAGB010000006.1, on the reverse strand, counting down.
GCTTCAAGGCCGGTCTTCGCTTTTGCTGCGCGACGATCGAGGCGAAGTTCACGCCCGTCCCTTGCTTTGTTGGCGCCGGTCTTCCCCGGCTTCCAGATCCTGACGAAGATCAATCGGGGCATGCTGATCCCGCAGGGCAGTTAATCGGGCTGCCAGTCCTGTCCCGCCTTGCCTACGGCTGCGGGCGACCGCTCAAATCTGTAATCTCTCGCCGCGATGTGTGCGAGCCGGGCCGCCTGGCCAAGCGTGGGCTTGTGGTTGTTCGGGCCGCCAGTACCCATCCGGCTCACGTGCGCCGCGATGCGCTTGGACGCTTCGGCATCGGCGATGATCGTTTCGTCCAGCGCGGCGATGAAAAGCCTCCCCGTTTCTTCGGCGCTGATCGTCTTCGCTGCACGGATCAGTTCGGCCATCCTGGTGCCGTACATCAAGGTGCATGCCAGCGAGTTGGCGGTGTAGGAAATGGTCAACTCGTCGCCTTTGATGATGCTGGCGTTGGTCGCTTCGATCCGCCTGGCGAGATCGTGGTTCAGGTCGCGGGCACTCATGGCGATCAGCCGCGCGCTGGGATGACGATTTCCGGGATCACTTCGCCGTGGGCGATGAGGACCGCTTCGAGTGCTGCGAGCTCTGCTGGGGACATGTCGTACTCCTGTGTTTGCTTTCGATGGAGTTACTTTACCAAAAAGATAAACATGCAGCAAGAGGAATTTACCAAAAAGATTAATTATTTATTTTTGGCGCTACTCTTGGCAATTGGATGGGCGAAAAAAAGCCCCGGTGAAGGGGCGAGTACGAGGATTAGAAGGGCAGTTCGGGCGGCGGTGGCGGCCGGTAGGCCTGCCACTCGATTTCGTCAGGGTTGATCTGGCCAGCCAGCGGCCCGATGTCGAACGTAGAGTAGCTGCGCGAGAATCCGCCGACGCGCGGCGCCAGGAGCAAAATGGGAAGGGTGGGGAAGAAGAGCTGCGCTCGCTCCAGTGCGGCCGGGCCCGTGTTTGGCCAAGTATGTTCTGGCTCGACTCGGATCACGGCCAGCTGGATTTGCTTGATCTTGATGATAGCGGCGCATAGTTGCATATACGCACTATGCAATTAAGGCGACACAATAGCAACAGCCGATGCCAAAGCACAAGCCCGCGCCCTGCAGGCAAGTTTTTAGCACTTCGGTCATTATTCGCGCAGCTGATTATTCGAAGGTGGAAGTGGTAGCTGCGGGAGCGGATTAGTTTCGGTAAGGCCAAGCATAATTCGTTTAAAAATATCTTTTTTGCTGACTGCGTCTTGATATTTAGTCGTCTTCACATGAATTGTGGCTGGTTTAGCGATAGCCAATTGTTGAACCGAGGAAGTTAAATCCAGCGGGAAGCGAATACTAACTCGCCCCTGCTCTGTGCGAACATCTAGCCGACCAGTGTCTTTAATTCCAGAAACGACTCCAGTTATGTACTCATCGTATGATTCAGGCGCGCTCACTGACGCTATTAAGGCCCGCAGCCGAGTCATTTCATCCGTGCTTCCAGACCAATGTTTCACTTCATCTTTGGAAGACCAAGTGAACTCAGCTGAAAGGCCAGCAGTAGATATTGCCTTTAACGCGTCGCCAAAATACTTAGCAGATTTCGATCCTACCGCATCAACTGCATCATAAAAATTATCGTTGTCAGTATTTAGAAGTCTAAAAGTTTGATTGAGGGTGGACTCCAGCAAGCTCTCTCCGGATAAGTCTGTAGAGGCATTCCCAGTTAGGAATACATGAGTCGAGCCTGGCGCTAAGCCTGCCAATCGTAAGTTTAAGATATCGCCTATTTCGGTATCAATTTTATGATGAACAATACCGTGCCGCAGGCGAAAAGCTGCGGCTTTCCATGCCTTTAACAATGGTTCAGTAATTCTTAAAAACGATTCAAGTGGAATGGAGCCATTTGCTTGAGGCCCGATAAAACGTAAATCAACTAACTCACCAACATCTTCAGCATAAGCTGTTTGCAATGAATGTTTCGCTTTTTGAGCAGCCTGAATCTGGTTTTTAGCCGCTAAATTAAGCCAAAAGTTCGACGGGTCTGCATTCGCTCGGCTAGATGTTGCATCCGCAAAGTCTTGGAGCGTTTGAGCGTGCGTGCGTAGAAATTCAGTGCTCATATTGATATCTCCACAAATCCTTTGGCGGTAACTCGATCATGCTGGAATCCCAAGAGGCCTTTCCAATAAGCCTCTCGATGAAATAGCTCGTGGCTCGCTGGGGTTTCCATGTAAAAATCGAGACTATATTGCGCATCTAGAATATTTGCGTCGAGCAACTGAAAAATTTGAGTTTGCAGTGGCGCCGTTAACGGGGTGCTACAACTGGGATTCCATAGCACACAGTCAATGTCGCCTGGGCCTGGCTTCTGAGTCAAAAATGATCCATCTAACCAGAGTATAGCGCTAACGTTTAAAGCGCGTAGCTCGCCAATCCACTGCCGTAAAAATGCAAACAATTGCTGCCGCTTCGCGTCCGTAGGAAACGGAGTCACCGCGATCGCTTCAAGCTCAGTCAGGCTTACTTTATGGATGCCAGGCTGTAAAAGGAATGGAAAATCGGGTTTGGTTGCCAATGTTAGCTTTCTTGCTTTGAGTTTAGACTATGTAGCCTGATCTTAATTATACGTTAACTTTCCACAAAGAAATCTAACCAATTGTCTCACCGATTCATCATCGACACCCCAGTTTTTGGTGACGCGATTCCCATCAATTTGCCCTTGCGGTAAAACATAATCTCCCGCGCAGCACCTCCCAAGCACGCATCCATATCAGCATAGGTCGTGATCATCTGCAAGCGCTTTGCCTCGGTCTGCCTTTCGATGGCATACGTCCAGTGCACGGTTAGATGGTCGCCTTTCATGTGCCAGCCGGCGAGTTTGCGGATTGCGAACTGCACGTCCTTGGCTGCCTCCTTGTTGCAGGACGCTGGATCTCGTTGCGCGACGGGCGTTGGTAGCTCTCGTGGTGCCGGGCCGGAGAAATGTGGATTCTTCGTGCTGCTGACCAGCTTGCAGATGTCGACTGGCACGGCCTGGCTGACCGTATAGACGCGCCCAGTTGATGTATCGGTACATTGCCAGGTCTCAGCGTGCGCCATCGGCGTGATTGCTATCGCGAGTAGCGCGAGTGAACGGACCATCAGGTGCCTCATAGCCGGTCCTTGAAATTGCGTGCCTCAAAGTACACCACTCGGCCGATAACATCACAGTCACCAGGGCGACATGGCTCCTGTGGGAAATCTGGATTTTCGGAAGTCAAATACCACTCTCGGCGCTCGTACTTCAGGCGCTTTACTACCGACTCGCCTTTGAAATTTAACGCAAATACGCTGCCGTTCTCCCGGCTCCTGTCTGTGACATTCGCCACAACGACGTCGCCTTCGAACATCAGCGGCCTCATGCTGTCGCCCCTAATTTTTATGGCCAGCAAGGCGCCAGGCGCCAAGTCGCGTTCTTCGAGCCAAGTGCGCGGTAGGTGGAAATGTCCCCCGTCCTCAAACACATGGTCTGCCCCAAAGCCGGTGATTCCAGCGCGCAAATGATCTGGCGCCATGCGGATAGCAACCGTGGAAGGTGCCATGTCCTCGTCATCCGTCACCGGCTGCGCGCCAGGCGCATCGACGGGCTCATCACCCGCAACCACATCATGCCTCACATCAAGCCAGCCAGCTGGCTTCTCGAATGCTTGCTCGATGCGTTTGGCGATCGAATTTCCGATGTTTTTGATCGGTGTCTTACCAATTATTTGGCTCACCTGCGACGGGACCATGTTCAGGGCGCGCCCAAATTCCACTTGGCCGCCTGCGAGGTCGGCAAGGCTGCGGGCGTTTTCTCGTCTGATTTCTTCTCTGGTCATCGCGTGATGGTCTGCTAATTTAACAAAAAGATAAACAACCAAAAAGATAAACAAATCCAACGCAAAAGTTTATCTTTATGGTAAAGTCGCGGAATGGATATGAAAAATTACCTCAAGCAAGCCGCGCCTTGCGACCGCAAGACTCTGGCCGACACCGCAGGGACTTCAGTTGCTTACCTCTATCTGATCGGCGGCGGGCATCGTCGCGCGGGTCCTGAGCTTTGCAAAAGGCTGGTCGCAGCTGAACCGAAACTCAGCCTTTGTGAGCTCCGGCCCGATATCTGGACTCCCCACCAAGGAGAATCGCCGCGCCGCGCCACCGATCCGGTGCCACCGCCTGGCCACGCTGGCCGCCAGCCATCCACGACGAACTGCATTCTCGACACCGTGCCAGACCGCGCTGCTGTCGGCATCGACGCGAGGGCGATTCCATGATCCGCCTGATCCCTGTTTCCCCGCCGCGCCCGGCTGAGACCGTCTTGCTCGTTCCGCTAATCGAACGCCTGCCACCGCCTGGCGTGCTGTTCGAAGACTGGCTGAAGCAATTGAAAGAAGACCGTCCGCCATAAAGCGGCGCGCCATCACCCTGTAATTTCGCTGTACCCAAACCCTGTAACACCGACCACCAGGAGAAACCATGAAGCTGAAACAAAAACGCACCGCGCTCGTCAAGGGCTATGTCACGGAAGAGAACAAGGATGCCCTGCAAGCCGCCTGCGCGGCGAAGGGCAAATCGATCAGCGACGTGCTGAACGAATGCACCATCGTGATCATCCGTGACCACCACGACACCCGGCCGAAACGGAATGATACGCCGCCGTTTTCCGGCGGCGCTAGACCCAAATCACGGGAAAACCGGGCCCACTTTTGCCCGGCACCGCGCCCAAGCTACGGCGTGGTACCGCGCATGCGGATCCGGGTTTAACGGTATGGAGGCGGCTATTGAATAAACAACCCGAGGTCACGGCCGAGGAAAAGGAGCTCGTCTTCCAGCGTTCGATGATTTACCGCCAGGCAGAGAAAGACCTGCAGGTCGCACGGGACGGGGAGGGCGAGAGCGCGGCGAAGGCCGCACACAAGGAAGCGCGCCAGAAATGGCGCGATGCCACCGACAGGGTGGCGCGGAAATTTGAAGTGCCGCGCCGCGAGCCGCCGTAACTGGGCTTGCACCCGACAGCTACAGCATCACACGGCCGCCTGGCGGCCGATTTATCCACCATCAATCAGGAGCATGACATGTCGCAAACACCAATCCCACCCGCAAGCCAGCTGCTCAACGACATTGCCGGCAACGGCAAGCTGCTCGACGCCGTGATGGCAAAGCTGGGCCTGAAGAACGACGCCGCGCTGGCGCGCACGCTGGAGGTGGCGCCGCCGGTGATCTCGAAGATTCGCCACGGCCGCTTGGCGGTCGGCGCCACGATCCTGATCCGCATGCACGAAGTCACCGACATCGCGATCCGCGAGCTCAAGGCCATCGCGTTGCCGGCCGCGCCAGAGGTGGCGGTTTGACCTGGAAGACCATGCAGCCGGAAGGCGGCGCGCCGGCGCAGGCTGAGCAGGGCGCCCAGCAGCCCGACCAGGTCGAGCGCGAATTGCCGGTCGATCCCGGCCATGTCCGGACGCGGGAGCACTACGAAGCAATGCTGGAAGAGCTGCGCGCCGGGCAATAAAAAAGCCCGCTGGCAGGCGGGCTTCCTTGAAACATCAAAATTCGCGAAAGAATTTATGACACCGATTGTACAACACAAAGGCATCACCATCGCCGATACGATCATCGCGGTGGACAGCGTGGGGCGTTTTTGCCTCAACGATCTGCACAAGGCCGCTGGCGCCGAAAGCCGTCACCAGCCCGCTTTCTTCTTCCGCCGTCCAGAAACTCAGGACCTTGAGGCGGAATTAAACTCTGCGCCGGCGCAGAGTTTCACGACCGTTACCACGCCGGGCCGCAACGGCGGCACCTACGTCTGCAAGGAACTGGTCTACGCCTACGCGATGTGGATCAGCGCTAAGTTCCACCTGCAGGTGATCCGGACCTTCGACTCGCTGGCCACCGCCCAGGCGCCCGCCGCCGCGCCAGCACGCAGCGCCATCTCGCCCGCCAAGGAATTTCGCGCCATCTTCGGTATCGCGCGCCTGATCGGCTTGGACAAGAATGCCGCGGCGATCAGTGCGAACCAGGGCACCGCGGCGCTGACCGGCGTCAACATGCTGCAGCTGATGGACCGCACGCACCTGGCCACGCCAGATCAAGAGATCTGCTTCACGCCGACGGAGCTGGGCCGCCGCTTCGTCAAGAGCGCCAAGGACTTCAACCAGCTGCTGGCCCAGGCCGGCCTGCAGGATATGGTGGCCGGACATTGGGTACCGACGGAAAAGGGCCGCGCGCACGCTGTCGTGCTCGATACCGGCAAAGCGCACGGCAGTGGCGCGCCCATCCAACAGGTGAAATGGCGCGACTCGGTGCTGGGCGAGGTGGCCTTGTGAATAGCCAAGCTGACAATCGCCCGCGCCAAGCTCTTGGCATAAGCGCCATCCGCGCATCGGTCCTCGCCGACCGCGCTGCCGACATCCTGGCCACGGTCCGCCGCTGCGGCGCCGCCACCGTCATCGATATCGCTGACGATCTGACCCTGAACCGTGAAACGGTGCGCAGGGCCCTGACTGACCTGGTCGAGGCTGGCCGGCTTGTGCTGATCGAGCCAGCAGGTGCGCACGTTCGCGCCCTCTACGGCATGCCCGATCTGGACGATCAGGCTGAGTTCGATCTGTACCGTACTCGCAGCAGCAACTGGCCGCGCGGCCAGCATGGCCGTGATCCGCTGGTTGCGGCCATGTTCGGCGCGCCAGTGACCATGATCACCAGCAGCCCGCCATGCGCCCATTTCGCCGAGGTGCACCCATGAAGCGCGATGCATTTACGCTTTCCCTCGACTTAGGCACAGAGTTGATTATCGACAACTTTGCGGGCGGTGGCGGAACGTCGACCGGCCTGGAGCAGGCATTCGGCCGCCCGGTCGATATCGCCATCAACCACGACCCCGAGGCTCTGGCCATGCACGCGGCGAACCACCCGCACACCACGCACCTGTGCGAGAGCGTGTGGGACGTCGACCCGATTAAGGTCACGAACAACCGGCCAGTGGGCCTGGTGTGGCTCAGCCCGGATTGCAAGCATTTCTCGAAGGCCAAAGGCGGTAAGCCGGTCGAGAAGAAGATTCGCGGCCTGGCCTGGGTAACGCTGCGCTGGGCAGCCAAATGCAAACCGCGCGTGATCATGCTGGAGAACGTCGAGGAATTCAAAACGTGGGGCCCGCTGCTGATCGCGGCCGACGGCAGCGCCAAGCCGGATCCGGCCAAGCGCGGCAAGACCTTTGACAGCTTCATTCGCCAGCTGCGTGCGCACGGCTACACCGTCGACTACCGCGAAATGCGCGGCTGCGACCATGACACGCCGACCATCCGCAAGCGCTTCTTCTTGGTGGCGCGCCGCGACGGCATCGCCATCAAGTGGCCAGAGCCAACCCATGGCGCGCCGGACAGCATCGGCGTGCGCGCCGGCAAGCTGCTGCCGTACCGCACGGCGGCCGAGTGCATCGATTTCAGTCTGCCATGCCCGAGCATCTTCGAACGCGACCGACCGCTGGCGCCGGCCACGCTGCGCCGCATCGCCAAGGGGATCATGCGGTATGTGGTCGACGCGGCGGATCCGTTCATCGTCGGCGCCGGCGGCCCGGCGCGCGCTGGCGAGCCACGCCCGGCGGGCAAACCGTTCGGCACGCTGCTGGCCCGTAACGACAGCTATTTCTGTGCACCGACCATCGTCCCGGTCACGCACCAGGGCGGCGATCGCACGGAATCGATCGGCGAGCCGTTCCGCACCATTACCGGCGCGCACCGCGGCGAGAAAGCCCTGGGTGTGGCCACGCTGGTACAGGTGGGATATGGTGAGCGTGAGGGCCAGGCCCCGCGAGCGCTGGATATCGAGAAGCCGCTGGGTACCGTGGTAGGCGCTGCCGCGAAGCACGCGCTGGTAGAAGCCGAGCTTGCCCCGTTCGTCATGACCAACACCACTGGCCATCCCGGCGCCGGCGCCGACATGCCGGTGCCGACGATCACCGCTGCCGGCAACCAGGCGCTGGTATCGGCACTGCTGACTGGTGTTGGCGGCCGTGCTGGCCAGAGCCGCCCGCGCGGCGTGGACGAGCCGACTGCCACAGCCACGTCGAAGGCTGATGCGGCGCTGGTCACGGCCGTGCTGGTCGACGCCGCCCACGGCGAGGTATCGCCAAGTGGCGTGAAGCGCTGGGGCGCCGGCGCGCACGATGTCGAGGCACCGCTCGGTACCGTGACGGCCAGCGGCAACAAGGCCGTGGCCACCGCGTTCCTGGCCAAGCATTACACAGGAGTCGTGGGTTCCGACCTGGCCGACCCTATCGGCACGGTCACCGCATGCGACCACCACAGCCTGGTGACGGCATTCTTGACGGAGCACGCCAACGCGAGCAACCAGCGCGTGATGCCGGCCGACGCGCCACTGCGGACAATCTGCGCCCAGGTCAAGGGCGGACATTTCAGCATTGTGTCGGCGCATATCCAGCGCGACATGGGTGCCAGCGTCGGCCATGCCGCTGATGCGCCGCTTGGCACTGTCACGGCCGGCGGTGGCGGCAAGTCGGCGCTGGTCACCAGTAACATGATCAAGTTGCGCGGCACCAGCACGGCGGCCGGTACCGACGAGCCACTGGGCACGGTCAGCGCCGGCGGCCAGCACCACGCCGAGGTGCGCTCGTTTCTGCTGGCCTATTACGGCACCGACCAGTCGCAAGGCTTGGCCGATCCGCTGGCCACGGTCACAAGCCGCGACCGATTTGGCCTGGTGACGATCCAAGGTCAGGATTATCAAATCGTGGATATCGGCCTGCGCATGCTGCAGCCGCGCGAGCTGTTCCGCGCCCAGGGATTTCCTGACGATTACATCATCGGCGACGACCCGGCCCAAGGCCTGAAACTGACGAAGTCAGCGCAGGTACGCATGTGCGGCAATTCAGTCTGTCCGCCCATGGCCAAGGCGCTGATCCTCACCAACTTCGCGCATGAGCGCGAGATTGCGAGGGTAGCGTGAGTACATTAATCCTCAAGCCAAGACATTTTGACGGGCGAAATTACAAAAGTGCTGCCGTTGTTGTCTTGCTTAAAGGCAAAGCCGTGTTTAAACCCGTCTGGAGTGGGCACCCAGAAAACACCTGGCGAATGGCGGAAATCGCCTTCCCAGCCAACCTGTTTTGCCATTTTCTTCGCATTTTCCCAACTCTCGAGAAACTCATTAATTCCGATTCTTGGCACCTCATGCCTAACCTCAGTGACAACTGCGCGAGCATCAAGCTCCCCGATTTTTGCCGCGGCGTCTTCAACGGTTTGCAAGTCTTCCCAGCCAAAATCAATTGGCGCGACGTGGTAGGCAAACATTTTAGGCCCTTTAGTTTGTTAATGGAAAGATATCTTAGCATGATCACAAACCCTGCCCAAATTACCCGCCATCACCTGGCAAACCAAGCCGCGCCTGCCTATTCGCTGATCCGCAAGGTTTGCGCCTGCGGCAAGGCCAGCACCGCCAAGCAGCTGGCCCAGCACGGCAAATGCGCCGCTTGCGCGCTGGCCGCCGTCCGCGACGCAATCATGCCTGGCGACTTCGCCAAGCTGCAGCACATGCTGGGCGCCGTGAAGCAATACCCGAAATCCAAATGGGGTTGGCGCAATTACTATTGCGCGAACATTTCCGGCGCTGCGCGAGAAGCCATGCAGCGCCTGGTTGATGCAGGCTTGGCCGCGGCGGGCCACGAAAGCGACACGAATGCGTACTTCCACGCTACTCGCCTGGGCTGCCGAGCTGCGGGCCTCAATGGCGCTGGCATCAAGCGGGCGATGGAGGACTGAATAGCATGAAAATTACCAAGCAATTACACCGTAATTTCGACGACCCGCAATTTTTCGACCTCGCATCTGAGGGTTTGATTGCACACGCTAATTTCTTCGCCACAGTGGCGAATGGAGGATGGGTCGATTCTATGGAAGTCTGCCACCCCGCCAGTGTATTGATTTCTGGACCTCTCAGCTTGGGCTACGCATTTTTCGATGTGAATTTGAAAATAAACCATAGAGGTTCTGATTCGAAGAAGTGCTGCAACACTTTTATAACTGCCGAGTTCGTGGACGGGAATAGCCGAAAGGGCGTCAATATAGCTCTGCATAATTTTGCCATCATGTTGCATCAGCAAAATCAAGTAGTAAAAGCCTTCATCGTTAAATGCTTTCAAAATTCTAGAAGTGTGCGACTCCACCGCATCGGTTACGGCGAGAATCGATCCACCCCTTCGGAATGCAGTAAGTCGCTCTACATTCGCCGCCAATCGCAAGGCCGCTTTGGATTGCCGCTCTCCAAGAAAATACGCTCCGATGATAGATCCGATTGCCCCGACAGCTCCCACCCAGTAGGCCCAGATCGTGATGTCCATTCGGGACCAAGGAATGCCGTAGTAACCCGCTACGCCAATTGCCGCGGTGATGGCCATTGCCGCCCATTTTTCGTACCAAGCCATGCCGACTCCAATTTAAGTTGGCGGAATCGTAACACGTCGAGTATTGGCGGTGGAAAATGAAGCGTTCACCCCTGAAGCCAGGCGCCGGCCTGAAGCGCACCGCCTTCGCACCCGGCGAGCGCATCGAGGCGCGCGAAGTGTCAAAGCTCAAGCGCGCCTCACCTATGCCCAGCACCGGCATGCTCTCCGTGCAGTCGCACCTGCGCACGGCACCGAAGCGCAAGGCAGGCTTGAAGGACAAAGGCTCGCGCTCTACACCAATCCGGCGCGCCGCGCGTGGCCAGGACTGCACGCTCCGTCTGGCCGTCTGCAACTTCGACCCTGACACCACCGTGCTCTGCCACAGCAATTTCCTGGCGGACGGGAAGGGCATGGGCCTGAAGGCGCCAGACACGGCCGCCGCATTCGGCTGCAGCGCCTGCCACGACGTGCTCGACGGCAGGCGCCCGCGCCCGGCTGATCTGTCGCTGGCCGGCCTGGAGGCTGCGTTTCGCGCGGCCGTCGGTGCCACACACGAAATCTTACGGTCGATGGGCCTGCTCGATGCAGCGCCGGTCACGACATTCAATTTGGAGAATCCATGAGTGCATTTAACGCTCAAGAACAAGCAGCAGTCACCGGGGCCGCCAAATGCGTCGTCATCGGTGATGCCACACTTTACCTGGGGGATTGCTCTAAACTTCTTCCACTATTGGGCACGGTTGATGCTGTGGTGACCGATCCGCCATACGGAATATTGAATCTGGATGGCGCCGGCTCAACCACAGCAGTTCGAAAGTCGCCGCGCCAGCAAGGGTCAGGGACATTAAAAAACAGAATATTGAACACTTCCGATGTGCAATGGGATGTAGCGCCGACGCAGGAAATGTTCGATCAATTGCGTGGCATGTCGAGCGTACAGATCATCTGGGGCGGTAACTACTTTCCGCTGCCGCCAGCGCGCGCCGTCCTCGCGTGGGATAAAGAACAGCCGTGGCCGAACTTCTCGCAAGTTGAGCTCGCCTGGACTTCGTTGAACAGGCCGGCCGCGCTATTCCGCGTCAGCGCCACGCGCGGTACGCCGAATAAGGAGCATCCAACTCAAAAGCCAGTTTCATTAATGATTTGGTGCTGTGAGTTTCTGCCCAAGAGCGTCACCATACTCGATCCATACATGGGAAGTGGAACGACGGGAGTGGCGGCAATTGAAACTGGCCGTAAATTTATTGGGATCGAGCGCGACCCTGCCTATTTTGAAATTGCCTGCCGACGCATGAAGCAAGCTGCTGCGCAAGGGCGACTGTTTGCGCGTGAGGTGCTGAACAATGACCAAGCTCCGCTGTTTGTGGAGGGCGAATTGTGAAGATCGATCATCCAATGTCAGCACGCCGCGTTGCGGCGATCACTGCGGTGCTGGCCAGTCAGGCGCTCACCGCGCGCGACCTTGCGCCGCTCGTTTTCCTCAGCATCGAGCAGACGTGTCGCTACCTGGTGCAGATGCACCTCGACGGCAACGTGCGCATTGCGCGCTGGGCCGTACAGACAACCGGGCGCGAAACCCGGCTGCCGGCCTACAGGGCCGGCGCTGGCCGTGATGCGCCGCGCCCGGCAGTGCTCACGTCGACCCAGCGCCAGATCAAGCACATGGCGCGCGTCAGGCGCGACGAAGACCGCTATGAGCTGCACAAGGCCCGGAATCGTGCACGCAAGCTGAAAAAGGCACGCGATCCGCTGGTGGCTGCGCTGTTCGGCGCGGCGCGCGCGCGGGAGGCGACTCATGCGTGATTACGGAAAAGTTTACACCGCATTCTGGACCAGCGAAGACGTAATGGCCATGTCCGAGGACGAGCGCACCTTGGCGCTCTACCTGCTGACATGCCCGCATGGCAACATGTTGGGATGCTTCCGTCTTCCCGATGCATATGCTTCCGATGACCTGAAATGGACTGTCGAAAGGGTATCGAAAGGGTTTAGTGGACTTGTTGAGAAGGGTTATATCAGCCGTTGCGAACGGTCGTTTTGGCTGGTTATTACTCGCTACCTCAAGTGGAACCAGTTTGAAAACCCGAATGTAGGAAAAGCTGCTGGGAAATTATTTGCAACAATTTCGCCACCTGCGGGGTTGAAAGCGTTGCTGGTTGCGGCTTTGCGCGATTTTTCGGATACCTTTCCTACTGCCATTCTCGACAAATTCGCGGCAGAAAATGGGCTTGAAAGAAAGCCTTTCGAAACCCTTTCAAGCTCAGTGCCGAAACAGGAACCAGAGCCAGAGCCTGAACCAGAGCCTGAACCGAAGCCACAACCAGGAGCCAACCCCCTTGTCGAGCAAAAGCCGCTCGACGCCGTTGTGACAATCTTCGCCTACTGGCAAAAAGTCATGGACTCGCCCAAGTCGGCTCTGGACGACAAGCGCAAGCGGATCATCGCCAAGGCGCTCAAAAGCTATTCGCCGGCCGACATCTGCAAGGCCATCCGTGGTTGCTCGAAGACGCCGCACAACATGGGCCAGAACGACGCCAAAACGAAGTACAACGGCCTGGGCCTGATCCTGCGTGATGCCGACCACATCGACCGGTTCATCCGCAACGATGCCGGCCAGGCCCGCGCCTGCGCCGGTAGCGAGACGATCGAGCAGACGAATGAGCGGATCATGCGCGAGCTGCTGGGCGCCGCAGCGCCGGCCGGCGACGTCATCGACATGGTGCCCGCATGAACGCCGCCGACACGCCGCGCTTCATGCAGCTGCTGGCCGAAACGCTGGCCGCCTACGGCAAGCCACTGCCCGAGGCTGCGATGGCGCGCGCCTGGATGGCCAACCTGGAGCGTTACCCGCTGCGCACTGTGCAGGCGGCCATGCAAGCCTACCAGGACGAGAATGGCGAATTTGCGCCAGTACCGGCCGGCATCGCCAAGCGCTGCAAGCTCATGGACGGCCGGCCAGGTGCCGAGGAAGCCTGGGCGATCGCGCTGACCAGCCAGGACGAGATGGCCAGCGTGGTCTGGACGACCGAGATCGCCGAGGCGTTCCGCATCTGCCGGCCCGTGCTTGACTCCAGCGGCGCTATCAGCGCGCGCAAGCCTTTCCTGGAAGCGTACGAGCGCATCGTGGCGGCGGCGCGCCTGGTCCGCCGACCGGCCGAATGGGTGGCCTCCGTGGGCTGGGACAAGACCCGGCACGTCGAGGTGCTCGACAGCGCGGTGAGGGCAGGGCTGCTGCCGGCGCCGGCCGTGGCCGGTCTGCTGGCAGGCAAAAAGGATGCGACGCCGGACGAAGCGGCGCGTGCGCAGCTGGCCAAGATCAAGCAGATGCAGGTGGAGGCCGCTGCCGCGAAGGAGGCGGCTCGCCTGGCGGCCGTTGAGCAGCAGCGCCTGGCCGACATCGAATTCAAACGCAAAACGAACGATCGCGTGCGCCAAATCGATCCGCGCGCCGAAATGTGGGCTGTTGATCCTCGGCAAATACTGCGCCACGCCCATCTTCCGGGCCGCCACGCGACGAACGATAGTGGCCCACTACCCGAGGTCATCCGTAATCAAAAAAACGCCTCCAAAGGCTTCTAATGAAAAATCAAGAAAACAAAATCGCAGCAAACAAACGCCTGGCCGAGTTGCTTGGCTGGTCCCGCATCGCCGAAGTGGGCGGCGCCTTGGTCGGCATGCCGCCCGCCGGCGCGGCCGAAAGCCGTGGCCAGGCGCTGGTGCCCGACTGGATCGGCGACTGGACGGCGGCCGGCCCGCTGCTCGCGCAGCTCGAGATACGCCTGACACCAGCGTCGACCTGCGTCGATGCCAGCGGCTTCTTGGCGCGGTATCGGTGTTATCCGGACAGGGATGCCGCGGCGCGCGCAGCGATCGTGATGGCGGCCACGCATCGCCTGGAGCGTACGCGATGATGGCCCGTGGCTTGCAGGCGCTGGGCCGCCTCAAGGTCGGCGCCATGAACCAGACCGAGGCGGCCTACGCCAGAACCCTGGAGCTGCGCAAGGCGGCAGGAGAGGTGACCTGGTACAAGTTCGAAGGTCTGAAATTCCGCCTGGCCGATAACACGTTTTACACGCCAGATTTCGCCGTGCTGTTAGCGGGCGGCGTGCTGGAGGCGCACGAAGTGAAAGGCCATTGGCAGGACGACGCGCGCGCGAAGATCAAGATCGCGGCCGACATGTACCCGCTGCGCTTTATCGCCGTGCAGGCGCTGCCGAAGAAGTTGGGCGGCGGCTGGAAAACGGAGGAATTCTGATGGGTGCGCGATACAGCGGCGTTAGCGACATGTTCGACTTGATCGCCGCGAAGCAGCGAATCGATACCGATACGGTAGACCAACTGGCCATGGCCGTTTTGCTTGCCCTCGACGCTGCGAAGCGCGGGGCGGCACCGCCAGGCATGGCCAATACACTCACCGAGCATCTGTTGACGAGCATAGCGGTCTGGTCGCAGTTGGGCAACAAGCAGCAATACACCATCGGCGTGAAGGCTTGGGATGCACTGCGCAAGGCCTGCGCACGACCGACGAAGCTGCTTGATTTGACTACCGGCGAGTATGCTTCAATCCGGTTGGCGATCGGCCATTATGTTCGGGCGCTTCCAAAGCTGGAGATTGGCGTTTTGGTCGCCGCCCAAGCCAAAGCGTTTGCGCAATTATGGAACTGATATCACGGCTTGTTGCAGCCCAGAGAAAGTCGTGTGGAGGGACTATTTCAAACCGGAAATGGGTGTTAACATGGAGCGATAACTTGAAAGGCTTCCATGGGATTCCCTGATCGCTACATCGCTTCAATCGGATCGACCAACCTGCTGGACGATGCGCTGCACCACCAGACCGAGCCGCTGGCTGCCGCTGCCTTGGCCGGCGATATCGGCGCGCTGCTGTGTCGCGTGAAGTACGCGGGCGGCACGCTCAACCGGCAGTTCGAAGGCAATGCCGGCAACCTGGCGCAGCTGCTGCGCATCTGGACTGCCGAGGTGATCCGCCGCGGCCGCTCCCGCCGCTGGGTGCCCGAGAATACCGCGTGGGATGCGCAGTCAGCACAGGCGCTGTACCGCCGCGTGGCCGAGAAGTCGCTGGCGCACTGGCTCGATAGCACGTGCAAAGGCTGCAGCGGTACCGGCGTCAAGGTTCTGCTGGGCAATGGCATTTGCACCAACTGCAAGGGCACCGGCACGGCAGTCATCCACGGCACGGCCGGTTTGGAGCTGGAGCGCGTCAAGGACATGGTGAGCGAGTTGAGCGCCATTTCCGATAGCCACTCGGGCCGGGCAGGCGGCCTGTTGCGCGGGAGCCACGCATGAGCTCGAACGACGATCGGGCGGACAAGAGGCGCGCCGAGGAAGCGCGTACGCTTGGCGCCGCGCTTGAGGGGATGCGCAACAACTGGCCGATGCATCTCGACCTGTTCGCTCACCGCGCCAAAGAAGTGCGCGCCAAGTATCTGGCGTTGATCGGCGAAGGCTTCACCGAAGAACAAGCGCTGAAACTGTGCGTAGCAATGTAAAAAGATGAGTGCCTGTGTTTACAAACAGTATTTTGCTGTATAATGCAGGCTCTTATTCAAGAAAATTCTTCCGGAAATCGTAATGTGCGCCTGGCGCCACCGATAGCTGGAACATGCGACAGTACCCGGACCCAGCGCCGTATCTGCACGCCTTGAATTTGCCGCTCACCATGCATTATGGCCATGGGAGCAAAAAAATAAGCCATCTCACGGGTGGCTTTTCCATTTCTACGCCTGCTTGTTGCGCCGGCGCGCTACGTAACCCAGCAAGCCGAGGCCAGCCAGCATCATGCCGTAGGTTTCAGGCTCTGGAACAGGGTTCACGCCGCCAAATCCATCAAGGTAGGCGTATCCAGTGTGGCCGGCCGGGAAGCAGTCTGCGGCAGCTACCGACAGCGTGAAGTCGTGGCCGGACAGACTGGCGTCGATGGCCAGCTGTTCGACCTGCCACAGCGGCGTGTAGTAATAATTCCCGAACGTAGCAAAGCGGCTGTCAACGCCGCCGCCACCGTCACCGGCATCATACGTGCGATTGACCAGCTCGATCCCTGTCGTGTCGTCGCGCAGGGAGATGAACAGCGCTGCGGATTCATTCTGTGCATGGCCGCCATTTTCCAGGACGGCTTTCCAGGTAAAGAAAATGTTGGAGCCGGTGTAGTTGCTGACAGACTGACTTATCACAGATGCGTAGCCGCCCGAGAAGGTATCTTCGACGCGATACGAATATTTGCCGGCGTACACCGTTGAGCCAAGCTTGGCGCCGATGATCTGATCGACTGTGCCGGCCGCGATGGTATTTGAGTGCGTTGTAGGGCCGTCGTAGAGACTGCCGCCAGGCAGAAGCTTGGTGGGATTGATCGACGTATTGAGCGTATTGCCGCGATAGCCCTGGCCGCTCGTCCAGTCATTCGCGTTACCATTCTCGAAGCCACCGTTTTTGAAATTGTCTGCATGTGCAGCAGCAGTGGCGAGCGACAGCGCCAGTGTGGCCCAATAAAATTTTCGGTTCATGTTTTTCCCTGTGAAATATGTTTGATCGAGCAAATGCCCGGGCCAAACAGAGCAGGAAACGTGCCATTTTTATAAGTCTTTGAAATTCAATGATTTTTGCCTAAGCCTTCTGTTCCGCGAATGGCAAGTGTAAAAAAACTCGACAGCCAAGCTCGTGATATCCGCGCCAGGTTGTCCGCTTTTGAAGTCGCCATGTACGAAACCATGCCTCCATCGCGGTACCTGGCCTTCGACTATCTCGATCGCCGCACGCCAGCGCCAGAGCCGCCGCTTACGCTGGAGGAAGTGCGCCGCGAGCTGGGCTGGGCATTGATCGCTGCTGAGCGCCAGACGCATGCCGAGGCCGACGAACGAAACTGAACCAGCCGGATGGGCGCGCATGCCGCCGTAGCATTGATGCTACGGGCTCATTTATTGAAGGAAGTCTTCCGTTCCAATCTGACCACCGAATAAGCTTAGCGACATCAGCCAGTCAGTGACCTGGTAGGCGGAAATCAGAAGATAAGAGGGAACTGCAAAGGTTATTTTTCTAAACGGCGAAAAAGAGTGGCCGTCGTTATCGTCTGTGATGACAACCAGTTGCTCGCACAACACAACAGCTTGAGTGCCGATAAGCAGCAGCAGAGCGTCGAGCTGACCATCGCTCGCAGCAACATATATTCTGATCCGCCTACACGCAGTTTTGCCCTTCGCTCGCATCATTAGACGTGCTGCAAAAAAGTTAATCGCTAATTAATTATTACACGTTTTTCGCTGCCGGCCCTTGATCTATGGCTGATCGAGTCATCAGGCATAGATACAAAAGCCGGTGCCCGCTGCAGCTTCTGCTTGCCCGGCACGCCGGGTTTCACCGCCGGACGCATGACTGCGCTGGCGGCTTTTCTATTTGAGGAATCGCATGTTCAACTTCGATTTCGGCGGCATGATCATCGCCTTGATTCTGGCGGGCGCGCTGATCGGCGGCGCCATCGTCGCGATCATACTGTTGGTCTGGCCATGGTTGTGGACGCTGGCCAAGCCCGCACTGCACGTCTGGACTGCCTGACACTTGCGACTGCCAGCGCGCTCCAGTGGCAGGGCTTACAAAACGGGCGCAGCTCACCGACGTAGCAAAGATCCAGAGGACTCCAGCCGCGATGCACTGCGGCGCCTGCTGGGGGCGGGCGGTGACATCGAAGCAAATGATCTATCGTGGCTTCCGGCGCACCTGCGCGTTGTGGCCCAATACCCGCAATGCAGTTTTTTTACTAACGCCCATATTAAGTAGGTATTGCTCTGCAGCTGACAGGCCGACCTCCATCACCATCTCCACAGCGGTATCAATTATTCGCTCGCTTTCGATGTCTGGGCGAGAGGACAGGCGGACGGTGGGAGCACGGTTTGATGAGGTAGACATTGCCAAGCATTTCTTTGCGGAAAATTAAGATCGTGCCGCGAAGAAATAATCAAATGTTGATATTTATCAAACTTCGTCTAATTAATTTATGAATAAGCTCCAGCATCCATCAAACAACGGGGTGCTCGGCGCGCCTGCGGGTTGGGACCAAGGCGAGCTGCCATGCAACGCGCTGCCGATCACGCACACGCACGTCGGCGACCTGCCGGCCGTTCTGTCGTACTGGCGCCCCGATGCTGACGAACTGGCCGCGCTGAACGCCGGCGGCGCCGTCCGACTGTGGGTGGTGGGCGCAACGATGCCGCCGGTGATGCTCGACGTCGATTGTGCTCAATAACATGGTGCGCAGACAACCATCTGCGGCAGGCTCCGGCCGCCCGGTGCCGCCACCCGAATTTACCGACCCGCTGAATAACCGATACCTGCCCGCACCTGAGGTGCTCAAGTGGGCGCGCGCAACCATCCTCACCGAAGGCGGCGCGCTCTATAACGAAGACTACGCCCACCTGGAATATGCCGACGCGCAGTTCCTCTGGGCGCCTGGCAGTTTCCAGAAGCAAGGCCGCACCGTGCTGGGCCAGTGCGAAGAAGTGACGTTCCGCTGTGGGCCGTGGCAGAAAGGCCGCCAGCAACAGCAGATGGCCGACTGGTTCGGCATGGTCCCGGACTTCCTCATCACCCTGGACGCTTCCTACTGTCTGACCTGCAGCGACGCCGAATTCTGCGCCCTGGTGGAGCACGAGCTTTATCACATCGCGCAGGAGATGGATGACTTCGGCGCGCCGGCATTCAACAAATACGGATTGCCGAAGCTGTGTATGCGCGGCCATGACGTCGAAGAGTTCATCGGCGTGGTCCGCCGCTACGGCGCCAGTGAGGACGTGCAGCGCATTATCGACGCAGCAAAGACACCGCCCGAAGTGGCGAGAATCAACATCGCGAGGGCTTGCGGAACCTGTTTGCTGAAGGCTGCGTAGGCTTTACGTTGCTTTACAGGAAACTAAAACATGGCCGCACTCAAGGACGAGGTGAAGCTGTACGTCGTCACAGCGCTGGCCTGTTTCGACTCGCCGACGCAAGTATCTGTTGCAGTAAAGGAAGAATTCGGCCTTGACGTGAGCCGTCAGCAGGTGTCCTGCTACGACCCGAACACGTACGTCGGCCGCAACCTAAGCCAGAAATGGCGCACGATCTTCGAAGAGACGCGCGCCAAGTTCCGCGCCACCGCTGAGGAAATCCCAATCGCCAGCAAGGCATTTCGTCTGCGTGGCCTGGCCCGGCTGGCACAGAAGGCAGAGAACATGCGCAACTTGCCGCTGGTGGCCAGCCTCTACGAGCAGGCCGCCAAGGAAGTGGGCGATATTTATGTGAACAAGGGCAAGGCCGAGCAGACGGAGCAGATACCGACGCCGGTGCAGATCGTTATCGGCGTGAAGGATGCAGCACGGCATGGCGACGATACAACTTGACCTCAACGTTCCCCAGGCTGCATTCCTGAACCTGCCGCATAAGTACAAGGCCTATGTCGCGGGCTTCGGCTCCGGCAAGACGTTCGTAGGCTGTGTCGGCATCTGCATGCATTTCTGGCAGTGGCCAGGTATCAGCCAAGGCTACTTCGCACCGACTTATCCGCAGATCCGCGACATCTTCTATCCCACGATGGAGGAGGTGGCCTATGCGATGGGCCTGCGCATCAAGGTGAAGCAGGGAGATCACGAAGTCGAGGTGTACGAAGGGCGGCTGTATCGCGGCACGGTCATCTGCCGCTCGATGGAGAAGCCGGAAACCATCGTCGGCTTCAAGATTGGCCACGCGCTGATCGATGAGCTGGACGTGATGCCGATGCTCAAGGCGCAAACGGCCTGGCGCAAGATCATCGCGCGGATGCGCTACAACGTGCCGGGCCTGCTCAACGGCATCGACGTGACGACCACGCCAGAGGGCTTTAAGTTTGTCTACCAGCAGTTCGTGAAGGCGGTGCGTGACAAGCCCGAGCTCGCGACGCTGTACGGCTTGATTCAGGCCAGCACGTTCGACAACGAGCTCAACCTGCCAGCCGACTACATCCCATCACTGCTGGCCAGCTACCCGCCAGCGCTGATTGATGCCTACCTGCGCGGCAAGTTCACCAACCTGACCAGCGGCTCGGTCTATCCGGACTTTGACCGCTTCAAGAACCGCACGACGCAGATCATCCTGCCTGGCGAGCCGCTGCAGGTGGGCCTCGACTTCAACGTGCTGAACATGACGGCGTGCATCAATGTGGTCCGCGAGGGTCAGCCGCTGACATTGGCCGAACGTGTGAAAGTACGCGATACGCCCGCAATGGCCAAGATCCTGACGGAGGACTTCAAGAACAAGGGCCATCAGGTGAAGATTTTCCCGGACGCGTCCGGCCAGAACACCAGCAGCAAGAATGCGAGCGAGTCCGACCTGTCCATTTTGCGCCAGGCAGGCTTCCTGCTCGAAGTGAACCACTCAAACCCTGCGGTCAAGGACCGGGTCAATGCCTACAACGGCATGATCCTGAACGCCCAGGGCGAGCGGCGCTGGAAGATCAACACCGACATGTGCCCGACCACCACTGAGGCGCTTGAGCAGCAGGTGTGGGGCGCCGACGGCCAGCCGGACAAGAAGTCCGGCCATGACCACCCGAATGACGCGAACGGCTACTTCCTCGTGAAGCGCTACCCGATCGTGAAGAGCACGACGACCACCGCGCCGCTGCGCATGTAACAACAAGGATTTCCATGACCGACGCCGTACGCAAACAATCAGCCGAAGCCGCGAAGCTGAACGAGGATTGCGCCCTGGTCGCTGCACTGCTGGGCGGCACCAAGGCGATGCGGGCCGCCGGCAAGACGTATTTGCCGCAGTGGCCGGGAGAGGATGATGAAACCTACAAGCTGCGCCTGGCCGTGGCCACGCTGTTTCCTGCCTACGCCCGCACCATTGACGTGCTGTCGGCCAAGCCGTTCAGCAAGCCGGTGACGCTGGGCGAGGACGTGCCGAAGCGCCTGGAGCCTTGGCTGCAAAACGTGGACCTGGCCGGTCGCGACCTACACAGCTTCCTGTCGGAGATCACCCAAGAGGCCATGGGCTACGGCTTTTCCGGTATCTTGGTGGACTTCCCGAAGGTGGGCAACCTGGTCACGAAGGCCGACGAACAGGCCGCTGGCGTGCGCCCGTATTTCGTACAGGTCCATGTGCAGAACATTCTGGGCTGGCTGCCGAAGACCGCCACCAGCCTGGAAGGCCTGACGCAGCTGCGCCTGCTGGAATGCGTGTCCGTGCCGGATGGCGACTTCGACACCAAGGAAATCGAACAGGTGCGCGTGCTGGGGCGCGGCACGTGGCAGACCTGGCGCCAGCGCGAGACTGGCAGCAAGAAGGAGTGGATGCTGCACGAAGAGGGCATCACCAGCCTGAAAATCATCCCCTTTGTTCCGGTCTACGGCAAGCGCCTTGGCTACATGCAGGCCACGCCGCCGCTACTGGAACTGGCACACACCAACATCGAGCACTGGCAGAGCAAGAGCGACCAACAGAACATTTTGCACGTCGCGCGCGTGCCGATCCTGTTTGCTCGCATGCTGGGGGAGGCCGGTATTACCGTCGGCGCTGGAAACGCGGTCAAGACAGACCATCCAGATGGCGACCTGAAATTCGTGGAGCACACCGGCGCTGCGATCGAGGCAGGCCGCCTATCCATCCTCGACCTGGAAGACCGCATGCGCCAGGCCGGCGCCGAGCTGCTGGTGATCAAGCCAGGCAACGTGACCGAGAGCCAGACGCTGGCCGACAACGAGCAGGGCGCGTGCGCGCTGCAGAAGATCGCGGGCAACGTGGAAGACGCTGGCGATCAGGCGCTGCAGCTGATGGCTGAATGGGTGAATGAGCCTGAAGGCGGCCATATCACCATTTTCAAGGACTTCGGCGCCGCCACCTTGGCCGAAGCCAGCGCGGAACTGCTGTTCAAGAGCGTGGCCAACGGCCGTATCTCGGGTGAAACGTACTTCAACGAGCTGCAGCGCCGCGGCATCCTGTCGCCTGACCTGAAATGGGAGGACGAGCAGGAGCGCATCCAGTCCGCTCCGCCTGATCTTTTGGCGGCATAGATGGGCGCGCTCGAAGAGTGGATTGCCGAGATGTTCCTCGTGCATTCCCTAAACCTGCTGCGCTTTTCGTCCGGTACGCAGGAGAAAATCTTGCTGCTGATGGCCGCCATGTCGAAGGAACTCACGGCCAAGCTGAACGAGGGCGAGATATCGACGTATGGCAAGCAGCGCCTGGGCGCGCTGCTGCGCGAGTCGAATGCGGTGATTTCGTCGCACTACATGGGTATGCAGGCGGAAATGACCCGTAACCTGACCGGCATGGTGCGCATCGAGGCCGATTACACGGCCAAGGTGCTGACGCAGGCCTTGAAAATCGAGCTGGGCGCCAAGCTGCCGCCTGCCGACTTTCTCGAAAAGCTGGTAGGGAATACCCTAATCGACGGCGCGGCTTCCGCTAAATGGTGGAAACGTCAGGAAGGCGACACTCAATTTAGATTTGCACAACAGGTGAGAGATGGGGTGGCGCAGGGCGAGACGACGTCGCAGATCGTATCGCGGGTGATTGGCAAGAGCGCCAAAGCAGCTGATGGGCTGACCGACAAGCCGGCTTTGCCTACCACGCCGCCGATGCCTGACTCGAAAGCCTCACCGCCATTGAGTAGGCCGGGCATTGCAGCGGCTGATGCTGGAACTGGGCCGAAACGCAAAGCGCCTGCAGCAGCTGGTGTGCCGGGCTCGCCAAGTGGACCAACAACCGGGCCAGCGGCAAAGCCAGGAGCGCCGGCCGCCGATCTGGCCGCCAAACCGGATGCAAAATTACCAGGCGCCGCACCGGATACTGTCGCGACGGGCGAGCAGGGCATTCTCAAGGCATCAGCAGCCAATGCGCGCGCGCTGGTGCACAGCTCGGTGCAGGCCGTGGCCAACGCCGCGCGGCTTGCCTCGTTCCAGCAGAATGCAGACCTGATCGATTGCCTGGTCTGGCTGTCTACGCTCGATTCGCATACGTGCCTGCTGTGCGCCATGCGCGACCTGCAGGAATACACGCTGGACGGGCAGGAGCCGATCAACCATACGCACGAATGGGCGGGCGGGCCCGGCGCCATCCATTTCAGCTGCCGCTGCGTGCTCAGCACGCGCACGAAGTCCCTCAAGGACTTGGGCATCGATTTGGACGAGCCGGGCGAGAGCACGCGCCCCAGCGACGGCGGGGCAGTCAGCAGCAAGATGACCTTCAAGGACTTCCTGGCCAGCAAAGACAAGGCTTGGCGGGCTGAGTACTTGGGCCCGGGCCGCGCTGAAATGTACGAGGCCGACAAGATCACGCTGAATGACCTGATGAATCTGAAAGGGCGGAAGTTGACCTTGGACGAGTTGCGACTGAAGTACAAGGACAATTAACTTGGAAGTCTGATATTCTCCTATGACGTTACTTGCTGTTTAGTTTTCATAGGTTAGACCGTAGATCATGTTAGTCGAGAAATTAATGAAACCTGAGGAGCTGGATGATGCGCATCGCTTCATGGACGGCATTTCTGTCTATATTCAGCCTCTGTTAAATAAAAGCAGGCAGCAGCGGCCACAAGTTATCGGTACAGCTCTTTTAGTTGAAGACAATGGGGCCTATTACATTGTGTCTGCGGCTCACGTCCTTAAAAATATTAACTCGATTTTCTTTTATCCGGGCGGAGATCAACCCAGAAAGATAACCGGAGCTCTGGAGCTAACTCACCCTTTTGGCGAAATGGGCTCATCCGATCGCCTAGATCTTGGCGTCGCAAGGCTGCTTGGCGGGCCAATGCCGCCATATGAGGATTGGCGAGCGCTGCCTATTGCTGTTCTCAGAAGACAAACGCTTCCGCGACCGACTGAACAGTATTGCTTTGCCGGTTTCCCAAGCTCTAGGGGAAAAGCCAATCCGCTGACAAAGATCATAAAAATCTCGCCCACCGGCTTAATGAGGATGCCGACAGCATTTTCAAAGGCTGAGCAGCTTGGACTTTCTGAGGCCTCGCATTTAATCTTTGACGTAGATCGTAAGGCGGTCACTCGGGGAGGCAGCGCGTGGGAGCTCCCTGTTTTGAACGGGATTTCCGGGTCGCCTATTTGGTGCGCTGATGAAAAGGGCGCCCATATAGTCGGAATAGCAATTGAGTATCACCGAGAAAAAAAACTGCTTGTGGCCACTGACATAGGAGTGGTTCTAGATTTGATCGAGGCTGTCAGAAAGGAAACTGATGAAATTCTTACGGAGAATCCAGACGCATTCGATTAAATAAATTGTGAAGAAGAAAGTCTTGATAGTTGCAAGCCACCTCATGAGGTGGCTTTTTTTATGCCGCCAGCGGACGCGACGCGGTGCACGGCCGGAAGGCCATTGATAGGGCGGATGCCCGGAAAGAACGACCATGCCATTTAAATTCAACGCAGACGGAACCATCGCGATCGACAGCGAGAAGAAGCTTCCGATCTTCATTCACCCGAACGGTGCCGAAGCGCCATTCGATGCGGACACCACGCTGGGTACGATCACCCGCTTGAATGGTGAAGCCAAAACGCACCGCGAGGCGAAAGAGGCTGCCGAGCTGCGCCTGAAGTCGTTCGATGGTATCGAAGACGGTGTGGCCGCGCTGGCTGCCCTGAACACGGTGAAGAGCCTCAGTTCCGGCGAACTGAAGACAGCTGCCCAGGTCAAGGAAATCCAAGACGCGGCCGCCAAGACCGCGCAAGAGCAGGTTGCTGCGCAGGCCAAAGCGAGCGCCACGCAGCTGCAGGAACTGACCGCTCAACTGGAAAAGCGCACCAGTGAACTGAATACCCACATGATCGGCGGCGGTTTCTCCAGTTCGAAGCTGTTCACCGACGACAAGCACCCGCTGCGCCTGGCCATCCCTCCCGAAATGGCCAAGGCTTATTTCGGCAACAATTTCAAAGTCGAAGACGGCAAAACCGTTCCATACGACGCCGCCGGCAACAAGATTTTCTCGCCGACCCGTCCTGGCGAAATCGCCGACTTCGATGAAGGCCTGGCCCAGTTGGTGCAAGCTTGCCCATTCAAGGATCAGATCCTCAAGGGTTCCGGCGCCTCCGGCGGCGGCGCCACTGGCGGCAACAACGGCGGTGCCGGCAATGCCAAGCAAGTTACCCGCGCCCAGTACGAAGCAGCCGATCCGTCGGCGCGCGCTGGCTTGCTGAGCGGCGGCGCGGTGCTGGTCGACTGATTCCGGTTCATTTGTTTGACTGATTGGTCCGCCGTGTGCGGGCCTTTTTTATCTCTGTAACACCGCAATACATTTGCCGGCGCCTGGATGGGCAAGTCGGTGCTTTGGGCTGGATGGCCTGCTGCATGAAATCCCAAACCACTTACCTTTAAGGCAATCCACATGAAAAAAATGTTCGCTTTTGCCGTGGCGCTGGCCGCCATGGCATTGTCCACGGCCGCTTCGGCCGCAACAACCAGCGCCCAAGCGGTACAGGGCTTTGCTGCGCCGGCTATCAGCAAGGCAGTCTTCTGCGCACGCGTGGTGCGCGAGCTGGCGTACGGCTACGTCTGGAATTACGCAGCGAAGACTGGCCTGGTGCTCGGCGCCAACAACCTGACAGGCCTGATCAATACGCTGTACAACGCGATGGACGTCGTGTCCCGCGAGCAGATCGGCATGATCTCCGCTGTATCGAGCGACATGACCTTCGCGCGCGCTGCGGTCGGTCAGACCGTGACCTCGCCAGTTGCGCCGCCTGCGACGGCGACGGATATCGTGCCGGCCGTTACGCCACCGGATGACGGCAACCAGAACATCGGTAACAAGGGCGTCACCTTGACGAAGGCGCGCCGTGTGCCGATCCGCTGGAACGGTGAAGAAAAGCTGGCACTCGACAACAGCGGCAACAGCTACAACATCATCCTGCGCGACCAGTTCGCGCAAGCGATGCGCACGCTGGCCAATGAAGTCGAAAGCGACCTGACGGCACTGCACGTTAAAGCATCGCGTGCGTACGGCACCCCAGGTACCGCGCCGTTTGGTATCGCCAACGAGCTGAATGACACTGCCGGTGCACTGCGCATTCTGGAAGACAATGGCGCCCAAGGCCTCGACTTCCAGCTGGTCCTGGGCAGCGCTGCCATGCAAAACATGCGCAGCAAGCAATCGGGCCTGTTCAAGGTCAATGAAGCGGGCCGCGAAGATATGCTGCGCAACGGCATCACCGATCGCCTGCAGAATCTGGCGCTGCGCCAGTCGTCCCAGATCAAACGTCCGGCGAAGGGCACTGCAGCCGGCGCCACCACCAATGCGGCTGGCTACGCCTTTGGCGCCACCGTCATCACGCTGGCGGCAGCTGGTACCGGCGCGTTTGTTGCAGGCGATGTGGTCAGCATTGCTGGCGATCCGGAAAACAAGTACGTGGTCGCATCGGGTGATGCTGATGCGTCGAACGGCGGCACGATCACTCTGGCTGCACCTGGTCTGATGCAGGCAATCCCTGCTGCAGCCACTGCAATCACCGTTGCCAACGTCGGCTTCCGCAACCTGTTCTTCGCACGCTCGGCGATCGTCCTGGCGACGCGCGTACCAGCGCTGCCAGCGCAGGGCGACTCGGCGGTCGACCGCACCATCATCACCGATCCGATCTCGGGCTTGTCGTTCGAGGTCAGCATGTACATGCAGTACCGCCAGGTGCAGTATGAGATCGCGCTGGTATGGGGCTGCGGCACCGCCAAAGACGAGCACTTCGGCATCCTGCTGGGCTAATCTTCAACCCGGCCCGGCCAGCACTGCGGTGCTGCCGGGCATCACCTGGAAATCACCATGGATACCATCCAAATCGTATCGACGGACCCGCGCACACAAGGTCCGTTCGTCGTTATCAACAAATCCGACTTCGATCCCGACGTGCACGAGTTGTACGGCGATCAAGACCTGGGTGCGCCAACCGAGCGTGTGCCTACCATGGCCGAACTGCTGGCCGCGCGCGACCAGTTGCTGGAGCGCGAGCGAGAACTGGCCGCCGAGAAGGAGCGCGTTGCTGAGCAGGCGCGCGCCAATGAAGCCGAAGCGCAGCGCCTGTATGCCGAGCGGTCCGCCGCCGCTGACGCAGCCAACAAGGCAGCTGCCGACAGGGTTGCCGCTGATAAGGCTGCAGCGAAGGCAGCCGAGAAGGCGGCTGGCGATAAGAAGTAAGTCGCAACCGGCACCGCCCCGCATATCGAGGCATTCCATAAACCGCACTCCCGAAGGCCATCATGCCCACTATCATCGCTGGCAGCACGCCGCAAACCATCACGCTGCCCGAGGGCCGGATCCTGAATGTCAGCGGCGCCACCGGCACGACTGGCACGCTCTACCGCCTCGATCCCGTGCTGGGCGGCACAAATTCTCTGCAGTCGTGGCCGATCGGTGCCGGTGCCATGGCGCCCATCGGCCCTTATGCTGGCCAGCAGCGCTTCCTCGTGTCCTGCTCCGTCGGTATTGTGGACATCGGTACCGGTTCTGGCGCGGTCGGCGCCGTTCAGTCCGTAATGCTCGCAAACGGTTTATCGATCATGGGTGATTCGTATGCCGCGAATAACTATGGTGGGGCATTGAACAATTTCGTTTCTACCCAGACGTCGGGCATTATCGTCACGGCTGACGAGCTGCTGGGTGGCGTATTCGATATCAACCAGATGGTAGCCATTGGCGGTAAATCTGCCCGTGAAATGCTCACGGAGCAGCTGCCGGCAGTGCTCTTGCGGCGCAATCGTTATGTGTACCTGTCAGCTGGCTACAATGACATATACGGCACAGATAACGCCACAGGCCAGGCAGCCGCAGCGTTTGTGATTCAAATTATCCAGGCATTGATCGCTAACGGGCAGATCCCGATCTGGCATACCGTCGGCGCCCGCACGTATTCGGCCAGCAAAATTGCTGGCCATATGGCCTGCAACGCAGCCCTGCGCGATTTTGCCCGGGCAAATGCTTGCGGCGTGTTCCTTGACCTGTTCATGATCACCGTTGATCCCATCACGCCACCAGGCGCGCTGTCGGTGCGCTCAGGCTGGACGCTGGATGGCGTCAACCACTGGAATCTGCTGGCTGCGTATTACGCCTCCAAGGCGCTGGCAGTACGGCTGCGTCCGCTTATTCAGTTGCCGAACCAATTGCCAGCCGGCAGCGAGGACAGCGCCACATCGCCCGCTACCAACACGCTGAAGAATGTCATTTTTGCTGGTTCGAGTGGCACGTTTGGCGCCAACATAACCGGTCCGGTGCCTACAAACTGGGACGTGAGCTGGGCAACGCGCACGGGCACTGGTGTGGCCAATGTCAGCGTGGTCGATATCGTTGATGCGGACACCGGGCTGGTTACTGCACGGGGTCTGACCGTTGCTTTGTCGAGTGGCGCAACAGCCGCTGGTGACGTCCTGTCGATCTCACAGAACGATGGCGTTACGCCTATCGTTGCTGGCCAGCTTATTTCTGCCGCCGCTCGCCTTTCCTTGGCGAGTCCATCGTTCGTCAATGAGGCGACGATCCGCGCGCAGGCCAACGTCAACGAATCGACATGGGCGGGCAACAACGCTGCCAAATCCGGTGCGGGCAGCAATCCAGATTACCCGGAATCGGCGACCTTCACTCGTCGCACGAGGCGCATCGCTGCGCTGGTAACGGGCACCATCACTAAGTTTGACGCGCGGATCAGCTTCAGCGGCCCTGCCACCTCGGGGTCATACACGCTCTCGCAGCCACGCCTACGAAAGGATTGACATGCTTGTCATTGAGACTGGCGCCGGCCTTGCCGATGCCGAATCCTATGCCAGCGTCGCCGCGGCAGATGCCCGCTGCACCAGCCTGGGCCTGACTGCCTGGGCGGCGCTGGCCGAAACTGATAAGGAAATCGCCCTGCGCAAGGCGGTGCTGTTCATGGCCACCTACCGCACGCGCTGGGCCGGTCTCCGCGTTTATCAGCGGCAGGCGCTGGACTGGCCGCGCTACAACGTGGTGGTGGACGGCTTCATCGTGCCCAGCACCACCGTGCCGCTCGACGTGGTCAATGCCTGCATTGACCTGGCCGTGCGCGCCGGCAGCGGCGAGGATCTGCTGCCCGACCTCGACACCGGCTCGAACGCGATCAAGAAGGACAAAACGGGGCCGCTGGAAACGGAGTACTTTCAGAACACCACGGATGCGCGCGAGCGCTTCGTGGCCGTGGACGCGCTCCTGGCACCGTACTTCGGCTCGGCCGGTGGCGGCAATTCGATGAGGGTGACACGAGCATGAGTGTCAGTCCTTCAATACATCGCGAGTTCTTCAACTTGATGTGTGACGACCTGATTTATCAGGGGATGTCGCGCGCCGTCTGGACAAGTTCCGTAGCTCCGGACTGCGTGATCAAAATCGAAGAGCGGTCGGGCTATTTCCAGAATGTTGTCGAGTGGGAAACGTGGCAGCGCGTGAAGGATACGCCGCTGGCGCGCTGGTTCGCCCCCTGCCGCTGGATTAGCCCCAACGGATCGGTATTGATCATGGAGCGCACACGGCCCGCTGGCGACGCGCAGTATCCTGATCGGATGCCGGCATTCCTGTGCGACTTCAAGCGCCGCAACTACGGCATGCTGGCTGACAACCTGGTTTGCCATGACTACGGCACCAACTTGCTGTTCGAGCATGGTATGACGAAGCGAATGATCGTCGCGCGCTGGAGTGATTCGGCATGACTGACTACGCCAAAACAGCCGCGCGCGCCGACCAGTCCCTGCGCCGCAAGGGTGGCATCGTGGTGCTGCGCCAGGTCGTGACCGGCGTGTACGATCCAGGCCTGGGCGCGGCGCCGGTCACCACAACGGACTACGAAGGCACCGGCGTGAAAATCGCTTACGAGGCCGAGAACATCGACGGCACGCTGATCCAAGCGGGCGACCAGAAGTTGCTGCTGTCGCCGCTGCAGCGCCATGGCGTGCCAATGCCGACGCCTACCACGGCCGATCTGGTGCTGTTCGGCGGCGCCAGCTACACAGTGAAGGCCGTCGAAACGACCGCGCCGGTGGACGTGGCCGTGCTGCACACGCTGCAACTCAGGGGGATTTGATGGCCAGTATGTCGTTTTCCATGCAGATCGCCGAGTTCATCGCCAAGACCAAGGCCAATCAGGATCTGGTGGTGCGCGCCATCACCATGAAAATCGACAACAAGCTGGTGCAGCGTTCGCCGGTTGGTGACGCTAAGTACTGGAAGAGCAAGCCGCCACCTGGCTACACTGGCGGCCGGTTCCGCGCCAACTGGCAGCTTTCCATTGGCTCGCCGACGGCCGGCGTGCGCGACCTGATCGACAAGGATGGCAGCGCCACGATTGCCGCGCATGGCAGCGTCATCAGCACAGCGAAGGCCGGCGACGTGATCTACCTCGTGAACAACTTGCCTTATGCGAAGCGCATCGAGGAGGGCTGGTCCCGACAGGCGCCCGTCGGCGTGGTTGCCCTGACGGTCGTGGAATTCCGGACTATTGTGGACAACGCGGTGAACGGTGTGCGCGACGGCACTACCGCCAGCGACTTCGCGCAGGGCTACTCGACATACAAATTATGAGCCAACCAATAATACGCGCCGTGCTGGAATCGGCCCTGGCCAGCCTCGTACCGGCCATCGACACCGCATGGCAGAACGTGCCGTACACGCCAGTCACCGGCCGGCCGTATCAGGCCGCCTACCTGCTGCCGGCAGAACCGGACAACCATTCCATGGGCGACGGCTCGCGCCAAGAGCGCGGCATCTTCCAAGTGAGCCTGTTATATCCACCAGGGCAGGGCACCGCAGTCGCTGGCGCTCGCGCCGAAGCCATCGCGGCGCTGTTCCACCGCGGCGCCAGCTTTACCAAAGACGGCATCACCGTGCAAATCGAGCGTACGCCCGAGATTGCCGACGGCCGGGCCGACGACGACCGCTGGATGGTGCCGGTGAAGATCCGGTACTTCTGCAACCTGTAACCAGCATCACTCCACACAGATCGCCTCGGCGGTCTTTTTTTTCGACCAAAGAAAGGCATCATCATTATGGCAACAGCAAATGGTATCGACAGCTTGCTCGTCATCGGCAAGCAGCCTGCAGAAGGCACGAAGGCGCTGGCCGCCGCCGGCCGGCTCTATCCGCGCGTGACCGCGACGTTTGATACGGACGCCGACAAGTACTCGAGCAATGAGATCGACCCAAGCCAGCAACAGAGCGATACCCGCCTGGGCAACTTCCGCACCTCCGGCGCCATTAAGGGCGAGGCTTCGTGCGGCACCTACGCCGTGCTGCTGGCCGCGCTACTGCGCCGCGACTTCACGCCCGGCGGCGTGACCGCGGCGCAAAACACCATCGCATCGGGCGCCACCGGTCTGACGCGCAGCGCCGGCTCCTTCCTGGCCGACGGCCACCGCGCCGGTACCGTGGTCCGTATCGGCGGCTTCCTGACCACGGGCGCGGCCAACAACGGCAAGAACTTCTTCGTCACTTCGGCCACTGCGCTGAAGCTGACGGGCCAGTTCATGGATGGCAGCGCCATGACCGTGAAGGTCGAAGGCGACCCGGTGACCGTCACCGCCACCGGCAAGCGCAGCTTCACGCCGCTGACCGGCCACACCACAGACTGGTTCACGGCAGAAGTGCAGGATCCTGGTATTGCGGTCAATCGCTGCTTCATCGATCAGCTGGTGAGCAAGGTCGATATCGCTGTGCAGCCAAACGGCATCACGAGCATGGACTTCACCCTGATGGGCAAGCTGGAAGGCCCGACGACACCGGCCACCTACTTCAATGCGCCTGCCGCCACGCCCGGCACCGGCAAGTTCTCCGGCGCCACCGCCATGCTGTCGGTCGCCGGCATCCCGTCGCAAATCTGCACGGGCATGTCGCTGTCGCTGGATGGCCAGGTCAAGATCGATCCGGTGATCGGCTCCAAGTTCGCCACCGCCGCCTCGCGCGGCAAGGTGCTGGGCAGCGGCCAGTTCACGGTGCTGATGCAGGATTCCGCATACATCGACTACTTCAAGCAGGAAGTCGAGCTTCCACTGGCGTACGCCATGGCGGCAAGCACGGCACCGACGGCCGAAGTGATGACGATCGCCATGGGCCGTATCAAGATCACCAGCGCCAAGGTCGATGACGGCGAGAAAAATAAGATCGTGACCTGCGCGTTCGACATCCTGCGCTACCAAGGCAACGACGCGCAGCACGAGTCCACCACTGTGGCATTCCAGGACACCAGCCTGTAACCATTCGGCCCGGCCGCGCGCCGGGCCTTCTTTTTGGCGCAAGCGCCACCCCAGCACCGACCGGTCGCTGTCGCCTTCGTGGGCGCGGCGGCCGGCACGGGCACTTATTCTCCATCCCACGAAAAGGCAATATCCATGAATACTACCGCTTCCCTGAACACCGCTCAAACCCTGGCCGTCGCTGGTTTCGATATCGCCAACCTGTCCGCGCCGGCCGCGCGCGTGACCTTCGACGTGCCGGTCATCTTCGACGCCGACGGTGAGCCGGTGGCCGGCATCCGCATCGTCGGCAAGAACTCCGACGAGTACCGCAAGGAAAACCACGCTTTGCGCGCCGAAGGCTACAAGAAGTCGGCCAAGCGCAAGACCGCCATCGACGCGTCTACGGATGAAGGTGCCGATCAGCTGGTCCACGTTATCGACGACAACCAGAAGCGCCTGGCCGTGGCGGTGGCCGTCGACTGGTACGGCTTCACCAGCAACGGCGCGTCGGTGGCGTTCGACAAGGCGCTGATCGCCACGGCGTTCGATAAATACCCGACCTGGCAAGAGCGCGTCACGGCCGCCCTCGAAAACGACGCCAATTTTTTGAAGGTCTGACGGCCAGCCTGCTGCTGTACGCCAATCACCTGTTTGATCGAGCGTCAGCTGCAGGCGATGGCAACGCCAAGGGCGACCACCTGGATACCGCCCGGCAAAACCCGTTGTACCGCGCGCCCGAGACCCCGCCCGTGCCGCAGTTGCCGCAGGAGCTGGCGTACCTATGGACCTGGTTCACGCAGCTGAACCAGAAGCGGCAGTGCGGCATGGCCGTGAACGCGCTGACCAGCGCCGAGATCCTGGCCTGGCAGGCGCGCCACCAGGTGCGCTTCGATCCGTTTGAAGAATCAATCATCGATCGCCTCGATGCGCTGTTCATTCATCACCAAAACAAGAAGGAACCTTAGATGCCCGATATCGCCCAGCTTGGACTTTCCATCGACACGCGCCAAGTTGTCGAGGGCAGCAAGGCCTTGGACACCCTTGGCGAAGCAGCGGTGCGCGTCGAGCAGAAGACCGCCGGCGCTACGGCAGCCGTCGACAAGCTGGGCGAGGCCAACGCCGCGGCGAAGGCCAAGGTGACGGACAGCGCTGCGGCCGTTGATGCTGTTGGCGAGGCAGGTGTGCGCGCTGCTCAAAAAGTAGCGGGCACCGCCACGTCCGTAGATTCGTTGAGCGCTGCAGCGGTGCGCGTGCGCTCGACATCGGTGGAGGGCGCCAGCGCGCTGGACGGTTTCACTAATGCATCCTCTGGCGTGTGGCGCCGCGGCAGTGATGCTGCCAAAAGCGTCGATAGCCTCGGCGATGCCACCGCCCGTACGGGGCAGCGCGCGTCCGTCAGCAATGGTCAGATGGCCGATACCGCCAGAATTATGCAGGCGCAGGCTGAGCAGGCGCGCGCAACTGCGCAAGCCAATACCGCGCTCGGCGCATCAACCACGCAGCTCACGCTGGGCCAGCAGCAGCTGATCGAGCGCATGCGTGAGCAGGCCGCCACGATTGGTATGAGCCGCACACAGCTGCTGGCCTATCAGGCTGCACAGATGGGCGTGACCAAGGAAACGCAACAAGCCATTGCCACGATCAAGGCATATGAAGACGCCATCAAGGCGGCGGCCAAAGCAAAGGAGGAGGCTGCTCGCTCGTCCAATGTGCTGGCTGATGCCGTCAAAATGCTTGTTACTGCATACGCGGCGCTAAAAGTGTGGGATTACATCAAGGAATCCGCTTTGCTTGCTGCCCGGTTCGAGACGCTTGGCGTCGTGATCGAGGTGGTAGGGCGGAACGCCGGCTATACCAAAACGCAGATGCTCACTGCAACTGAAGCGATTGCTGCCCAGGGCATTACCATGATCGAGTCTCGGGAGTCAGCAGTCAAGCTGGTCCAGGCACACGTCGACCTGAAAAACGCCACCGTGCTGGCGCGCATCGCCCAAGATGCGGCCGTCATCGGCCACCTGAATTCGTCAGACGCATTTGATCGCCTGGTGAACGGCATTTCGCGCGGCAACGTGCTCATCCTGCGCAACATCGGCATCAACGTGAACTTGCAAAGCGCGTATCGCCAGATGGCCGATGAGCTTGGTAAGACGACGAAGGAGCTGACGGAGAACGAGCGCGTGCAGGCCCGCCTGAATGCTGTCATTGATCGCGGCTCGGATATTGCCGGGACCTACACCGCCAGTATGGATACCGCTGGCAAGCAGATCACTTCGATGCAACGGTATGTCACCGATTTGAAAACGCGCTTCGGTGAGACATTCAACGAGGTGCTCACGGTGTCTGTAATGGCGCTCACGAAATCACTAAAGGACGCTAATGGCGAAGTAAGTGAATTGTCCAAAAATAATCAGTTGGAAGAGTGGGGGCATAACCTTGCGTCGACTTTTGTCTGGCTGGCCAACACAGTTAGCAATGCGAATACCGTTCTTGTCAAGGCATGGGCGTGGGCGGATCACCGGCAAGCGCGCGATGACCTGGTAAGTAAATTTGACGTGCAGGCGAGGGCGAATTACGACGATAAATCTATTGCGGCGCCGGAGCGAACTCGCCGTGCTGTGCGCATTGAGGCGGGACTGCAAAGCGAATTGGCGCAAGAATATGCGGATTACGTCAGTCAGCAAGCCAAGTTGACCGGCGAATTCGACCGGTTTACGAAGGCCGAAGCTGAACGAAACGCCACCAGGACGGCAAAACGCAAGGCAGAAGCCGATGAGCGGCTTAAGGTCGATGCCGACTATGCAAAAGCGGCTTCAGATATTCTCTTGAAATCGGCCAATGAAGGCGCTGTCGCGCAAGAAGCCGCGCGCAAAAAGGTCCTCGCACTCTATGACAAAACTTACGTCGGCACGCCAACCTACCGCGATTCGGGAGGGCGGGAGCCTACCCCGAAGGCAGACCCGGTCGAGAACACGCAGCTCGCCGACCAACTGAAACAGTTCGAGAAGGAGGCTGCCGCCACCAAAGCACACTACGACGCATTGGGCAAACTTGATGATATGTACTTGAAAGGTGGCGAGCTATCCGTTCAGCAGGCCTATGCCAACAAGCGTGAATACGCCACAAAGACGTACGAGGCGCAGATTGATGCCTTCGACCAGCAGATCGATGCACTGCAAGGGCACAACAGCGCCACCAAAGCGGAGGCCGCCAAGCACCAGAAGGAACTGAACGAGATCCTTGGCAAGCGTGATGCAGCTGAGAAGGCGTTTTTTGATGCGGATTTCATTCGAGAGGAGGAGGAACGCCTGCGCAAAGCAGCCGGTGCCACGGCCGCCAGCGATGCTGCCAACAAGGAAATCGCCAGCATTAATGCGCAGGTCGCGGCGGTGGAAGAGCAGATCCGGACATATGGCATGCTGCCGGCGGCCAAGACGGCGCTGGCCATCGCCGACTTGGAAGAGCAGAGCGCCGCGCTGGCCGGA
This sequence comes from Janthinobacterium sp., assembly GCF_031995485.1. NCBI lineage: Bacteria > Pseudomonadati > Pseudomonadota > Betaproteobacteria > Burkholderiales > Oxalobacteraceae > Janthinobacterium > Janthinobacterium sp. Next base: position 130,150 of record NZ_DAMAGB010000006.1, on the reverse strand, counting down.
TTCGCGAACAGCGAGAAAACCATCGAGCTGAACAACCGCAAGATCGACAGCCTGAAACGTCTTCGCGCCGCGCAGGGTATCGCCCAGGCGCAGGAGGCCGGGACGGATGTTGCAAAGGCAAAGGAGCTGTTGGACATTTTGACGGCCATCGACACGGCAGCGCAGGCGGCAGCGCAGGGCATGGCAGCGTCTTTTGGTGCGGTCGGCACCGCTATCGGTGGATTGACGACGGCCCTGACTGGGTATGAGCGCACACAAGCGGCGATAGCTGCGCAACTGGCAACCTCAATGACGAGCGCTGGCGGAGATCAGGAAAAGATCGCCAAGGCCCAAGCTGCTGCTGCGCAGCAGGGCGCTCAGGCGCAGGTCAAGAGCTACGGCGACATGGCCAGCGCGGCCAAGGGCTTTTTCAAAGAGAACTCGGCCGGCTACAAGGCGATGGAGGGCGTCGAGAAAGCATATCGTGCGTATGAGATGGCCATGGCCGTCCAGAGCATGCTTACTAAAAGCGGCTTGCTGACTGCTTTCACCGGGCTGTTCGTCACGGCGAAAGCCGCTGAGGTGACCGCGACCGTGGCGACCGTACCGGTTACCGTGGCCGCTGAGGGCGTGAAGCAGGGCGCCCTGGCGACGACTGCCATGGCCGGCGCTATCGCCGTACCATTCCCTGGCAATCTGGCTGCGGTCGGTATCGTGGCCGCCATGCTTGCTGCCATCGGCCTGGCCAGTGGCGGGGGCGGCGGATCATCGATCAGTCTGTCCCAGCAGCGTCAAGCGGCCACCGGTACCGGTTCGGTGCTGGGCGACTCGTCCGCGAAATCGGAATCGATCGCACACAGCCTGGCCATCATGGAGAAAAACAGCGGCCTGGGCCTGGCGCACACCATTTCGATGGACCAGTCGCTGAAACAGATGGTGGCCGGCATCGGCAACCTGGGCAACCTGCTGGCGCGCGATGGCGTGACTGAAGCAGGCGGTGGCGCGGCAGCTGGCGTACAGACCGGCACGAAAGTGCTTGGCGGCACGCTGGGCACCGTTACCGGCGCCGTGACCGGTGGCGTCGGTGGTGCTGCACTTGGCACGTACCTGGGCATGGGCATGGCAGCGATCGGCGGACCGCTCGGCCTGGCAATCGGCGCCGTGCTTGGCACGGTGCTCGGTGGTGTCGTGTCGAAACTGTTCAACACGTCGACCTCGATCAAAGACCAAGGCATCACCGGCAAGGCCATGTCGCTGGGCGATGTCGACGCGTTGGGCTTTACCGCCCAGGCCTACGCCGATATCAACACGAAGAAGAAGGCCTTCGGGATCTCGTACAGCAGCAAGAACAGCACGCAGACCGCTGCGCTGTCCGATGAAATGAACGACCAGTTCAGCATGATCATCAGCGGCATGGGTGACACCATCCGCAGCGCGGCCGATGTGCTGGGCTTGGGTGGTGCCGCCTTCAATGCCAAGTTGAATACCTTCGTGGTCGATCTGGGCAAGATCAGCCTGAAGGATCTGAAGGGCGAAGAGCAGCAGAAGGCGCTGGAAACGGCCTTTTCCAAGCTCGGTGACGACATGGCCAAGTTCGGCGTGGCCGGCCTGGCGCAATACCAGGCTGTCGGCGAGGGCTACCTGGAAACGCTGGTGCGCGTCACCAACGACTATATGCAGGTATCCGACGTGCTGGCCGTGCTGGGCAAATCGTTCAACACCACCGGCTTGGGCGCCGTCGCGCTGAGCGAAAACCTGATCGCAGCAACTGGTGGTCTCGAAAAGCTGACCAGTGGCACCAGCTATTTTGTCGAAAACTTCCTAACCGAAGCGGAGCGCATGGCGCCGATCACCAAGTCGGTGAACGATGCCATGGGCAAGTTGGGCGTTTCAGGAGTGACTACGGTCGACCAATTCAAGGCCTTGGTGCTGGCGCAGGACCTGAATACGGCAGCCGGCCAGGCTATGTACGCGCAGCTGATCGCGCTGGCCGAGCCGTTCAAAGCTGCGGCCGACTACGCCGCCGAGCTGGCGGCGGCCACCGGCGACTTCGCTGCTGTGGCGAAAACCGCCAGCGAAATCGCCAGCGAGCACCGCGACCTGCAGCAGCAGCTGAACGAGCTGACGAAGACCGAAGCCCAGCTGCTGGCCATCCAGCGCGCCGGCATCGCCGACGTCAACAAGGCGCTGTTCGACCAGGTGCAGGCGGCCAAGGCTGTGGTATCGGCCAAGGACGCGCTTGCCAAGGCATACGAAACGGAATCGACGGCGGCGAAGGCTGCATTGGACAAGTCGAAATCGTGGGTGACAACGCTTAACGGCCTGAATGCCAGTTTCGCCTTGGGCGCTCAGTCCACGCTGACGCCGGAGCAGAAATATGCCGAGGCGCGGGCGCAGTTCGAGAAAACCTTGGCAGCGGCGAATGCCGGCGACAGCACGGCGCAGTCTGGCCTGTCGGCGGCCGAGCAGGCGTTCCTGACGGCCTCGCAGGTGGTCAACGCGTCGGATGCGAAGTACGTGGCGGACTACGCGCGCGTGATGGCGGCCAATGACGAGGCCATGCGCTGGGCCAGCACCCAGGTGGATGTGCAGCAGGCCAGCCTGGATGCGCTGACAGCGCAGGTATCTGGCCTGATCACCATCAACGACTCGGTGCTGACGGTGGCGCAGGGGATTGCCAACTTGAATGCGGCAATGGGCGCGGCTACCGGCTTGGGCGTGAAGTTCGACGGCTCGCACGCCGGTGGCCTGGCCAACGTCCCGTTCGATGGTTACGCGGCCGAGCTGCACCGCGGCGAGGTGGTGGTCGATGCGCAGGCTGCGGCGGCCATGCGTCGCTACTTCGGCGGCGCACCAAGCCAGGGCGGCGGCAACACCGATGCGCTGGTGGCGGAGGTCAAGATGCTGCGCGAGGAAATCAAAGGCCTGCGTGGCGACCAGGACAAGCAGACCGGCGCCGCGATCCGTGCCACGGTTGAATCGAACGCCAGCGCCGCGAAGGTGGTGGTAGCAGGCGTCGATAAGTCAGCCAAAACATCGGCGTGGGAAAAAGCAAATAGAAAGGTGGAGTATGTCTGATGATCAGTTTTTAGCGTGGCTGCAGGATTCGGCCGCTGCGCGCATGGTGCTGATCGAGGCCCAAGTGAACGTGGCCGGCGTCGAGGTGACGCGTTACCTCTCGTCGCGCCTGTACACCACCGGCCCGGCTGACACGCCGGCCAACGTCGAATATCTTCCGCTGGCCACCGGCGGCCTGGCCTTCACCGAGCAGGTCAGCCTGACCGGTGAGGCAGGGCTGTCGGGCGGCGATATCGCGCTGGACAACGCCGACGGCGCGCTCGACGGCTGGCTCGGCGATGTGTGGACCAATCGGGCCATCCGCGTCTGGTCTGGCGACCCGGCCTGGCCGCGTGGTCAGTTCCGCCTGGTGTTCGACGGCATCATCGCCGACGTAGGCGTGTCGGGCCGCGAATCGATCACCCTGGCGCTGCGCGACAAGTTGCAGCGTTTGAACACCCCGATCACCGAGGCCAAGCTGGGCGGCGCCACGCAGAACAAGGACGCGGTCCTGCCGGTGCCGTTCGGCGAATGCCACAACGTTTCGCCGCTGGCTACCAACCCGGCCACGCTGGAATATGGCTTTCTCGGCGCCGTCGAGTCGATCGCCGAGGTGCGGGCCAACGGCAAGCCGGTGGCGGCCACGATCGACAACGCGGCCGGCCGCTTCACGCCGATCACGAATCCGCTGGCCCAAGTGATCACCGCCAGCGTGCAGGGCGACAACGTGGCTGGCTACGCGCCGCGCATCGCCCCGCTGGTGCAGCGCATCGCCACCGGCTATGGCAAGGCGGCGGATCGCTTCACAGCTGCCGATCTGGACCTGGTCAATCTGGACGCCTTCGACGCGGCGCACCAGCAGCTGGTGGGCCTGTACATCGCCGACCGCACCAATCAGGCGCAGGCCATCCAGCAGCTGGCGGCTAGCGTGGGCGCGCAAGCGATTATGTCGCGCACCGGCCAGCTGCGACTGGTCCAGGTCGCGCTGCCGGGCCTGGGTGTGCCGGTGGAGATCGGCCCGGACCAGATGATGGAGAAAACGTTGCACCCGGTGCAGCGTCTGCCGGTGACGGCGGCCGTGAAAATTGGCTTCGACCAGAACTACACCGTGCAGGCCAGCCTGACGACCAGCATCCCGCCAGAGCATGCCGACCTGTACGGCACTGAATGGCTGACCGAAACAGTGGTCGATGAGGCAGTGCGCGCTCGGTACCGCCTCAGCGATGACCCGGTGCAGGTCGATACCTGCCTGAAAACCCGCGCCGACGCGCATGCCGAGGCCGCGCGGCGCCTGGTGTTGAACAGCGTGCCGCGCACGATCTACGAATTTGACGGAGAACCCGAGATGATGATGCTGGAACTGGGCCAGGCCGTGACCCTTACGGATGCGCGCTACGGCCTGCAGGATGGCGCCCCGGGCGTGGTGGTGCTGCTGTCGCGCTACTGGCTGACCGGCCGCGTGACCGTCGGGGTGATGGTTTGAGCGCGCTGCTGGGCGAGCGTGACCGCCTGATCATGAATACGGTGCCGCGCTACTCGACGCCGATCGACCGCGCGCTGATGCTGTCGGCCAGCGCCACGATGTTCGAGGTGTCGCTGGCGGGTGTGCCGACACCGGCAACGATCACGTTCTCGGCGCTGATGCTGGGCGCCGTGGGCGAGGTCACATTTGCCAGCGAGCCGCCGGTGCCGCTGACGGTGACCAACGGCGACGCCGTGCTCAAATTCGCGGATATGACGGCCAGCATTGTGACTGTCACGGCCACCACGGTGATCGATGGCCTGACATATTACGCCCGCCAGACCATCGCCAAAACCCAGGCGCTGGATCTGCGGCCGCCGCCGGCGCCGACTGGACTGGTCGCCACAGGCACGCCAGCGGCCATCGTGCTGCACTGGAACGCTGCGCCGGCCAATTACAGCAACCTGTCGCACACCGAGGTGTGGCGCGCGTCGGTGAATGATTTCGCCCAAGCGGCGCTTGTCGGCCGTGCCGACGGCCGTGAATACACCGATCCAGTCGGGCCGGGCGTATTCCGCTATTACTGGATTCGCTATGTGTCGCGAGCGAGCATCCCCGGCCCATACAACGCCAGCAGCGGCACGGTGGGCGCCTCGAATGCCGAGGTCGAGCATCTGCTGCAGGTACTGACCGGCGAGATCACGCAGTCGCAACTGCATGCGGATCTGGGCGCGAAAATCGATCTAATCGATGAGCTGGACGAGGCATATGGCGATACGGCCAGTGCGGCCTCCTCGGCAGCTGCCGCTGCTCAGGCAGCAGCAGCGGCGGCGCTTGATGCTGCAGCCGCAGATGCCGCTGCCGGCGGCGCCAGCCAGTACGCCAGCCAGGCGAACCAGTCGGCTACCAGTGCCAGCACGGCCGCCGGCGCCGCGTCGACGTCAGCTGGACAGTCGTCACAGGCGGCCAGTGCTGCAGGCGGCAGCGCCGCAGCGGCGGAAAACTCGGCCCGCACCGCTGCCAATTCAGCTGGCGCGGCCGGCGCCAGCGCCAGTGCCGCGTCAACCAGTAAGGACAGCGCGGCTGGCTCAGCAACTGCTGCCGGCGTGCAGGCCGCTGCATCATCCCAGTCGGCGATTGAGGCGAAAGCGGCACGCGATTCCGCCAGCGGCGCGGCCAGCGCAGCGCTGCAGTCGGCTGGCACGGCCAGCGCGGCATCGACAGCAGCCGGGCAAAGCGCGGCATCGGCAAGCAGTTCCGCTGGTACAGCGACGACCAAGGCAGCTGATGCAGGCGTGTTTGCATCGCAGGCCGCCACGTCAAAAAGCGGCGCCGATGGCAGCGCCCAGGCGGCGGCTAATTTTCTGCAGCAGGCGCAAGCGATCCTAACTGACCCTGTGACGGGGCTAGTGCAGAAATATGCAGCCGTCAAAGTCCTTGCCGACGCCACTGCCAACTCGCTGGGCCAGGTGCAGGCGAAATATTCCGTCCAGGTTGACGCTGATGGTGTTGCGGGCGGGCTTGAGCTGATCGCCGGCGGGGGACGCGTGGATCTCGGCGTGCGCGCCAGCACGTTCTTTATCGCCGCGCCTGCCAGCAGCGGGATTCCCACGGCTGTGCCATTTATCGTGCGCACGACGGAGACGGTGATCGGCGGCGTGACTATCCCGATCGGCATGTATGTCGCTGACGCTTTCATCCAGAACGCCTCGATCACCAACGCAAAAATTGGCGGGGATATCTGGTCGAGCAATTTTGTAGCCGGCCAGTCCGGCTGGCGACTGTATCGCAGCGGCGATCTGGAGATCAACAATCTTCGTGCGCGAGGCGCCATCGCCGGCGGCGGGTTCACCGGATGGGGATGGCCAGGGAATGGCGGTGGATATTATCTGGGGCCGGAGGGCCTGCTGATGGGCAATGCGGGGACTGGTAAATATCTCCAGGTGACAGCCAATGGTGATGTGGAAGCGCCAGGCCTCTCCATCGTCAATGGCAATGCGAAATTTTCAGGAGAGCTGATCGCCGCAACCGGGACAATCGGAATGTTGCGCAGCCGGACAACAGGTGGCCGCGTCGAGATCTCCGGGGATGCTATCAAGACTTTCGACGATAACGGCACGCTGCGAGGAACTTTTGGGAAGCGAACCGCATGAACTTCGGACTGACATTATTTAAAGCGGATGGCACCGTGCTGGTTAGTTCAGACAGTTTCGGCATCGTGTTTGTCGATCTGATGGTTGTATCTCCAGGCGTTGCTGCAACGCGATCCTTTCCTGCTTTTGCGGGCCGCACATTTAAAACACTGAGCGGCTCACTGGCACAGTTGAGCTATCCAGGGGGCGTGCCGACAGTTTCTGTCAATGGCGCGGATTTTAAAAAAATTGAAAAAATATACATTTTCTCCTTATGACCTTTGGCATCTACTTTGAAAATAATGATGGCGGGCTGATTCTTTCTGCGGACAGCCCTGGGCTTGCCTACATCGGACCGGCGCCTTACATCGGGTCGGCTGACGTGCCAGGCTCTCCCAGCACTGCCAAGGTACTGGGGCGTTACCGTGTAGTTTCCATTAACGAGCCGTTAGTTTTTGTTGAAATGACCTTGGGGAAACTGTTCAGTGTTTATTCGGTCACGCTATCGGCGGCCAATACTTGGGACATCCTCGTTTATTGCTCGGCATCATCGGGCGGAAGCGGCTCCACGCCCACTGCCCAGCAGGCCACTGTGCATTGTTTCGCGCCGCTGACAGGGCCGGTTAGCGGCGGATTCGGGTTTTGGCTGTTTGATGCCGCCGGCAATTGCACCTTCGATGCGGGCGCAAAGATGATCATGCCGCGCGCGATCGGCGACTTCACGGCCGCCACACCGCCGGCCGGTTCGTTTGACCTGCAGAGCTACACATTTCCCAATATGGCCCGGCCGGCAGTTTGCGGACTGGCTGATGGTAGTGGGTCGCGCGGGCTTGCCGTATCACCTGGCGCCAGCGTCTCAACGCTGATGCAATTTGCGGGAGCATTTTTGTTTCGCGCGCCAAATATCTTGGATCGAACGCAGATGTGCGTCGATGCTCAGCCGGAGAATATTCCTCCCTTTGCACTGAACATGCGCTACCGCGCCAGCACGGCTCTGCTTATTGACATGGCTGATTATTAAGGACCACGGAATGCCCAATCTCCGCATCATCCACGACAACGCCGCCGACCGCGCAGTGCTGACCGCATCGAGCCAAGCCGGTGCGCTGGGCCCGGCCAACCTCCAGCTCGACCGCAAAAGCGCCGTGCTGCGCGCCGCCGGCCTGCAGCAGACCGTTACCGCAACTTGGCCGGCGCAGGAATGCATCGCCTGCGTGGCGCTGATTTTCACCAATATGACCAGCGGCGCGCGCATGCGCGTGCGCGGCTACGGCCAGCCGGGCGACGTTGTACCAGCGCTCGACACGGGCTGGATGATGCCCTGTCCGGAGGCACCGCTGGAATCCTATCCGTTCGGCGAGCTGCCGCTCGGCTGGAACGCCTATGCATGGGGCGGCACGAATACCTGGGCGCGCGGTGGTGGCGGCGACGCTGTGGCCTGGTTCGCGCCCGTATTCGTAAGCCGCCTGGTGATCGATGTGTCTTGTCCGGACCTGCCTGAGGCCTACATCGAGGTGTCGCGCCTGGTGGCCGGCAATTACTGGTCGCCCGAGAACAATGCTGAGTATGGCGCCAGCCTGCAGATGCAGGACACGACCGAGGTCTATCGCACGGCCGCAGGCACGGCCAAAACAGCAGTGGGCGTCAGCAGCGAAAAACTGAGCATCAACCTCGGACACCTGCCGGCCGACGATCGAGCGCGGCTGATGCGCATCCTGCGTGAATGCGGCCCCGTTCGACCACTGCTGTTCAGCCTGTTCCCGGAAAATCCTGATCCGCTGCTGGAGCAGGACCACATGCTGTACGGGCGTGTTGCCAATCTGGATGCCGTCAGCACCCCGTATTACGAAACCTATTCTGCACCACTCCAAATCGAAGGGATCTAAAAAATGGCATCAAAATTTTACGCCGGCATGAAAAACGTGGTCGAGGTGCTGAACCAGATGTGGGATGCCTTTGCGGCAGGGCCGTATAACGCGCTGCCGCTGACCGGCGGGAACCTGAGCGGCCCAGTCACTAGCAGCAGTGCCATAAGTGCTGTAGTAGTAGCGAGTGGCAACATGACAAGGCCTAGTCATACCTTTATCAGTGGAGTGCCTTCAGTGACGCCAGCTGGCAGCGATAATGAAGTTGCGAGGTTTGCGGTGGCCGGTGCGTCAGGGTTCGCTTTTGACGGTTGCTTCTCATGGCTGACTAACAGTGCTAATGGTACGTTGTATAAAGAAGGCTATCTAATCAAGCTGCGGGCTTTTGACACAGGTTCGGGCGTATTTACAAATGATTTGATAACGTTCTCGGGTCGGGGAGAGGTAACGGCAACTGGTCTGGTAAGAGGTCCTGTCTGTCAGTTCGGGCCTGTTGCGCGATCAGGGCCAGAGAGTGTTATTGCAGGAGTGAATCAATCGCAGGGCCAACCTAATGTCAGAATACCTAATAGCGCACTGTTTTACGTGTCTGCCGGTTCCACAGGGTCAGCAGCCGCCTGTGCGTTAAGCATTGCTTCCGACACTACCACCGGGCGCAGTATCAACGCAGGCGGCACCGTCAACGCCAGCGGCGCCGACTATGCTGAATACCTCATCAAGGCGCTGCTTTGCGGCACGATCGCGCCGGGGCAGATCGTTGGTATCGACGCCGACGGCCGGCTCACCGACAAGTGGAACCGCGCCATTGCGTTCATGGTCAAATCGACCAGCCCCTGCATGGTCGGCGGCGACTCATGGGCGCAGGACCTGGGCGCGCGCCCGGTTGCGCCTGCCCGCGTTCTTCCATCGATCGAGCAGGAGATGGTCAGCCCGGCCGTGCCGGCAGACCCGACCAGTGGCACGGACGCTGTAGCTGCAGTGTTTCGCAGCATCGTCACAGCATCTGGTGACACGGACGCCGAATGGGCCGCCAAGGAAGAAGCGCATGCCTCGGCGCTCGCCGCATTCGATGTAGCTCTGGAGCAGCGGCGTCAGACGGTAGACCGTATTGCATTTGCTGGCCAGGTGCCGGTCAACGTGCTCGGCGCCGCGCCTGGCCAGTACATCGTGCCGGTCCGAGACGGCGAGGGCATTGTCGGCCAGGCTGTCGATCGCGGCGATATGACGCTCGATCAGTACATGAGCGCCATCGGGCGGGTGATCGCGATCGAGGAAGACGGCCGCGCCCGGATTATCGTGAAGGTGGCGTGATGCGCGCCCCTCACACCGGCGTCGATCGCGCCGGCTCCGTTTTCCGCATGTACGTCGGCGGCAATGCCATTGTGACCTGGTACGTGGCCATGACCGACCCGCGTTCGCTGATGCACCTGGTGGCGTCGACGCGCGACGGCGCCGTGCTGATATGGCTGCTGATGGCCGTTGGCGCCGCCGCGCTGCTCGATGCGGTCATCAACGACTTCATGCCCGAGCGCTTCCACTGGCGTATTGGCCGACGCCAGCGCCATTACATTCTGGCCGCCCTGGCGTTTTGCTACATCGCGCAGCTTTATGTCGAGTTTTTCAACCTACGCAGCGGAGGCCTGCTGGCCTATTACCTGTGGAACGCCGCCACAATCATGTTTATTGCGTTCATCGACGCCCACCAACGCAATAAGGACAACCAATGCTCGACAGTCTGCAATTGAAGAAAATCTGCTGGGTATGGCTCGGCTGCTTCTGGAGCGCCGGCGCCGCTGCGGCGCAAGCCACGTTCGGCAGTGACTTGTCGAGTATTCCACCGGCGGCCGTGGCCGTTGCCGTGGTGCTGGCCCTGATCGGCGGCGCTGCGGCGACGCTGCGCAAGATCGCCAGCCCGACCATCACAATCAAGTCCGTGCCGCTGGAAGTGTCGAGCGATCTGCTGCTATCGCTGCTGGCCGGCCTGGTCACCTATTTCCTGTCTGCCTGGCAGGAAGTGCCGATCCTGCTGCAGGCGGGCCTGATCCCGCTTGCTGGATTCGGCGGTGCTCGAGTACTCGAAGCCTACTTGGCTGCCGGCCTGGCCAAACTTAGCCGCTTCGGCGGCCCACCATCACCACCACCTGAAAGCCTGCCATGAACCTGACCCTTCAGCAACTCATCACCATCATGCCCAATGCCCGCTCCAAAGCGGGTATTTTTTTGCCCGCGCTCAACGCCGCCATGGCGGAATTCGGCATCAACACGCCGGCGCGCGCCGCTTCGTTCCTGGCCCAGCTGGCTCACGAATCTGGCCAGCTGGTCTACGTGCGCGAGCTGTGGGGCCCGACGCCGTCGCAGCTGCGCTACGAGCGTGACGCCACGGCAGCCTGGCCGCCACGCGCGCGGACCGATCGCAATCAGCTGCCATTCGACCTGGGCAACTCCCAGGCGGGTGATGGCTCGCGCTACCGTGGCCGTGGCTTGATTCAGATCACCGGACGCACCAACTACACCGCCTGCGGCAAGGCCCTGGGCCTGGACCTGCTGGCGCAGCCGGCGCTGCTCGAGCAGACCGTCAACGCCTGCCGCTCGGCCGGCTGGTTCTGGCAGTCGCGCGGCCTGAACGTGCTGGCCGACGCCGGCGACCAGGTCGCTGTGACGCGTCGGATCAATGGCGGCACGAACGGGCTGGCCGAGCGCCTGGCGTATTTCAAGGTGGCGCAGCGGGTGCTGGCGTGAGCGGCGCCAGCGCGCTGGCCGGCGCTGCAGTCGGCGGCGTCTGGAAGGCGGCCGTGATCTTGCTGGCTGCCATGTTGCTGGTGGTGACCGGCGTTGCCGGCACCGGCTGGTGGATGGCCGCTGGCGACCGCGACTTGGCGCGGGCGGCGCTGCAGGCAGAGCAGGGCGTCAGCGCTGGCCTGCGTGCATCGATCGCCGAGCAGAACCGGGCCGTCGAGGGCATGGCCGCTGCCACGCTGGCGGCCCAGCAGCGCGGCGAGGCAGCGCAGGTCGCCGCGGCGGCTGCAGGCAGGAAGTACGTTGCGGCACAGGCGCAGCTGGCCGGTGCGCGCGCCACGACCTGCGATGAGGCGATGCCGGCCGTGCGACGCATGCTGGAGGATGTGCGATGAGGCGCTGCTCAAATCAGGCCAAACAGGCTTGCGCACCGCATGGATGCTCATTTTTGGGCGCTGGTCGCGCTGCTGGACTTATTGCTGCCATGCTGCTGGCCGGCTGCAGCACCGCGCCGCCCGCGCCGGTTCGTATCGAGGTGCCAGTGATAGTGCCGTGCATCGGCGAGGTGCCAGTGCGCCCAGCTTACGAATTTGACAAGCTGCCGTCTCCAGCGACAGATGGTGAGATCGTCCTTGCGTTGGCACGGGACTGGCTAGTCGGTCGAAAATATCAAACGCAGCTCGAAGCGATCGTTACTGGCTGTGAATAAATTATTTTTGAGCGCATTCCGGCGTAGGGGCTATAGAGGACTTAGGCGTTGGCGCTAAAGCAGCTCTATTCTGTTGCGGAACAGCATTTCCACACCAAGCCGAGTTGGTTATTTGAATGGGAAGAGGTGTCGTATTGTTGATGATTGGCTGAGTAAATGTCTGGGCGGATTCCAGTGTTCTTGGAGCGAGTAAAGTTGGGGTTTGTTGAAAATTTTGCTCGTTTGGTTTTTTAATGTCATCTTTCCACATCGAAATGGCCGCGTGGATTCCAATGGAAACTAGGATAAATAGCATGACGATAGATCCATAGATAGTCCAACGCTTTGTTTGCAAGAATGCTTTTTCGCCTTTCTTTACTATTTCCCATTCAGTTTTTAGCAATATTCGAGAGTATACAATAAGCTCATCAGCCGCAGCATGTATTTTCTCCTTTAATTTAGTGCGCTTTTCACTGTCGTCTTCTGTAGCTAGACTTTCTAGCATTGTATAGATATGAGGGAAACTCTGTTCAATTTTTCCAAAATCATGGTCATTTAGCCTAAAATGTAACCTTGTCATTGCATAGGTTTGATGTAAATCCCTGGTTATCTCTCTTCTCGTAGCATGTTGATTTTGAATTTTATCCTGCATAAATTTTTTGAATAATTCTACGTTTTCATCTTTTGAATTCTCAATTGACGATAGCATGGCACTTTCCATGGTATCTGCATCCTTCATGATATTCCAACTGAGGCTGGCAAGCGTATTTATTAGGCCAACTAAGTCAGCTAGGGACTTTCTGGCAGAATCAGTCCAAGCTTGACGGTATTCAGATGTCTTGCTTTCTTTTTCATTTACCAACTTCACTATACTTAGGATAGCTGTTAGGAAGCCAGCAAGTGACGAAAGAAAGGCTGTTAGTAGAAGTTTGTCCATGGTGGAATCGTTGTAATAGGGCGTGCCATTTTATAGATTATTACGCATGGGAACTCTCTCGAATTGTAACGCTCACGTGGTTCTGAGAACTCACCTTTAGCAATTCGCTCAGATGATGCCCCGCCAGAGACTCTCAAGCGTCCAGCTAATCTTCAGCATAGTTATGCAGCAGGTAACACGCTTTGCTACCGTGTAGCACGAAGTTTTGGCAGCGGTCGATAAGCTCTATCGAAATACTCAACGGTTGCATCGTCAGCACGCCGTGCGGTGCGGGTCCCGCGCCGTCCCGGCGCAATTTTTGCCGCCGTTCAGTATTAGATATATCGTCGCTGCGCTGGAGATTAAACGGGTTGCGCTACACAAACACAATCACCGCACTCAATTTTGTTTACTGTACAACTCGCATCATTTCGATATACTGTATGCATATACAGTATTATTAGTTGGTACTATGAAGATAAGAGTGATTAAGATGCGTTCAGCTGGGGTGGCTGTAGAGCGCCGCATGCTGAACGACCGGTACACCGTCAAGCACTACGGGATGCTGGTCGTCATGGACGTGACCGATCAGGGGCTGCGGCGCCCTGTGAAGGTGGCGCGGCTTATGCAGCCTGGCAGACCAGGCCCCTATATGGAGCTACTTGATCCGCACATCGTATGGGCGAACGACGGAAAATTCACTTTGGCCGGTTTCGAGCGAATAACGAACGCGGAGGGGCATGTGGTCGAGTATGCGCAGTCTTGGCTTTGCGCACTGGATCTGGCTTTGCCTGAGGCGGCAATCGATGCCATGAGCGTCCGACCGGTGCGGTCATGAGCAATTTTCGAAAGCCCTTGACTACAGTCGAGTTGGTGGAGATCCGGCTCCGCAGCGATTCGCCGGACATGCTTGCCGTGCTGCGGGAGATCAGGCGCCTGCGCGCAATCGTATCTAGGGCAGACCAACTGGAGCGCAGTTTGGGGCCGACTGACGATGCAGTAGAGACGATCCGTGATATTTTACGTGCCGGCCTTGACGAGGAGCCATCCATTGCAGAGCTGGAATGGAATGATCGAATTGTGCGATGAGAGTCTGCAATGAGTAGGACTCGAGCACCGCTCAGCATCGAGCAGTTGAAAGAGATTCAGGGGCGGAACGACTCGCCCGACGTGCTCGCGCTGCTGTGGGAGGTGCGGCGCCTGCGGCAGATTGCGGCGACAGCCGATCAGTTGGATCGAAGCTTGGGGCCGCCTGTCGGCATGCCAGGCCTGCTTCGCGCTTCGCTGCGTGTGCAGCTGGATGGCGGTTACATGGTCGTCATGCGGCTGCCGCCGACAAAGCCTGAATAGATCAGGGTGCCGCGCACGCCTTGCCGACGCTGGCCCAGCCGGCGACGCGCTGCTCCTGGTCGACCAGCACGATGACTTGGCAGTCGGCCGCCGCGCTGCCATAGTTCAGTTGCAGGTATTCACCCTGGTGTTGATAGCTGGAGGGCGTGCCGTAGCGGGCGGCGAGGGCGAAGCTGTTCATGTCAATAACGCCGGGTCGCGGGAGCGCTCGCGGAAATGCCGCTCCGCAACCTTGCTGCGTCAGCACGATGAAAAGAAGTGCTCCATATAATGAGTGAGATGTGGGCACTGATCCGCCAAGAACGTTATACTTAAGTCATTATGGCTAAGTGCGTTGGTTTGGGCTTGAGGTACGTCACTTCGTGGCTCACGTAAAACCCAGTGTAATTCGCAGTGTAATCCAGTGCAATTCAAGGGGTGTCACTGGTGTCTATTCGGCGAACGCCCCCTATGAGAGCACTGCGCAGGCAGATGCGCAAAGGCATTCACACTGCAGGGGTCGCAAGTTCGAAACTTGCACTTCCCACCAAGAATTCGCTTTAAAATCAATAGCTTACATCAAAGCCGCCAATCATCGACAGGCGGCTTTTTTTGTGGGTGTGATTTCCGGGTGTGATTTACTTTTTCTGAACCAGCGCAGATAGCTTGTCGAGCGCCGCCCGTTGAGCATCGATCTGTAGGTGGGCATACCGCTGCGTCGTTTGAACGTTGCTGTGGCCGAGAATTTTGCTGATCGTATAAAGGTCAACGCCCAGGCCGAGCATAATGCTCGCGCAAGAGTGCCGCAAGTCGTGGAAATTCACATGCTCCATGCGTGTCTTTACCCTGGCCCTGCGCCATGACGACTTCAGTCCGTCGACTGTGATTGTGAGCGGGAAATGTTTAAGCCACGGCCGCAACGCGGGAATGATCGGGATCACGCGTGTCTTCAGCGTTTTTGTATGGCTTGCTGGAAGCCTGATGCTATCGACGCCAATATCTTCCCGGCGAATTTGGAATAGCTCCCCACGCCGCGCACCTGTTAGCAGGGCTGCCCATATTGTCGCTTGCGCCTGTTCGGTGCAATGCTCCGCGATCATGCGCACTTCTTCAACGCTCAAAAAGACTTCCCGCTTGATTGCGGCGATGATGACGGCGAGGTCCAGCTGGGCGATGCGCGCGACAAGCTCGCTGGCGTCCTCGCTCAGGTCATAGCCGCGCGCCAGCGGCCGGGCCGACTGCGCTACATTGCGCACCGCAACGGCCACGGCCATATCCCGTGCAGCACGGTCGCCCGGCTCGATCAGTTGGCCGGCGTCAATGGCGTGGCGCAGGGCGGCGTTGGCGACGCGCCGAAGAGCTTCGGCACCAGTCCATGCAGCATCCAGCTCGGCAGCCGCTATCAGCGTCACCGGATACGTACGCGGCGGCGCCGGCCAGCGGCAGTTCGTGAAGTTGCGGTTTGCTGCGTGCGCGACGCCGGGCGTCCAGTCGCCAGGACCGTCCTCGATCGCGTCGCCGGTGAAGACAGGCTTACCGTCGAGCATACCCAGCGGCAGCATGAGCAGATCGAGGCCGCTCTCATGTTCGGAGTTGTACGCGCCATCAACCGCCCACGATGCAGGCATATCTGGCGGATCTCGCCGCTGTCCAGCTCGACACTGACGGCGGCACCGATCTGGTGTGCAGCGTTGAACTTGTCGCATGCGGCCTGGAGCTTGGCAGTCGCCTGTGCCTGGCGTTCGGCGCGGGAGGTCATGCTGCGCCGCCCAGGTCGGCCGCGTCGATCACGATGCTGCGGCAGTACGGCTCGCCGTCGTCCACGATTTCGAAGGTGACGTGTGGGACGTCGGTGCGGTAGGTCCAGCTGTAGCCTTCTTCCTTGGCCCACAGGGCATCGACGGCGCGCACCTGTGGCGCCCGGGCGAAATAGTCTTTGAGCGCTTCGTCGTCGTGCTCGATATCCTCGCGGAATGGCAGTACGCCCTTGGCGTCGATAAGCGCCACGGTCGGCGCGCCGCGCTCATCGTCCACGAAGCCACGGAACTCCATCAGGTCGTCTCTGGCGCCGAAGATCACGATCAGGCCAGCCGCTTTGGCCTGCATTTCCTCTTCCTTCAGCATTTCGTTGCCGTATTCGCGGCCCGTCAGCAGACCGGCCAGCAGTTCTTTGCTCAGCTTGGCCGGCGGTGCTTCGGTCAGGCTGGCCGGTTTGACGGCCGGCTGCGGCGCGGTATGATTGAATGCCGCCTGATCGATTTTCGAGTAGGGGAACTGGTTGGCGAACTTCTTGATGCGCTGGATGAAGAACGAGCCCTGCGACTCGGCGCCCAGGAATTCAGCGAACAGATCGGCGTTGAAATTCTGGTAGTGGTAAATGTCGCTCTGGCCGGTCGACTTCTTCGGGTGGAACTGGATGGCCAGCAGGTTCAGTTCTGGCGCATGGCCGATGGCTGCAAACTGGCTGGACTCGACCTACTGCATAACGACTTGGGGAAGGGTGCTCACGAGTATCTCCTGGTGGTTGGCAATGGTTTAAACGGCTTGCTTGGCTTGTACGGCGCTGATGTGGCGGGTCAGTGCTGCGCACATCGATGGGAACGAGCTTTCGTGATACAGCTTGGCGGCGCGGTCGGTGGCTGCATGGGCAAATCCCAGTGAAGCCAGAAACTCGGCGGTAAGGGCAAAGCCAAGGCGCTCGCCGATTTGGCCGAGGCGCAACGTGGGTTGGCCTACAGTCGCCGTTTCGCGCACTTCGAGGTGCACTGGATGGCAGACAGCAGGAGTCGCTGCCGCAGCTATTTCGGCCAGATCAGCCAGGCGACCTTGCTCGGCCACGGCAGCGGCCTGCTGCTCAGCGCAAGCTGGCCACTAAATTATCGTCAAAAAATGACCTGCTGAAAAAAAAATCGATGGAAAAAAATAAAAACTCCAGCACATCAATTTCAGACAAAAAAACCAGGAGAAAATAGCAATGGAAATGCTGCCATTTCACCAGCGTCGCCGACAACAATTTCTATACGAAGACCTGTATATTAAAACAAGAAAGAACCAGCTCGCCATACTGGATGTGGAACTTGAAAATAAAAGAGTGGTCGATTCGCTGCAGGAAAATTCTTCCGTTCATCATTTTTTGTATCTGGAACTGTTCTGGATATGGATGCTCGACTATACGGCGGGCGAGCCTATCGATGCGCTGGCACCACGCATCGCGGAAATCGTCGATAAATTTGAAGAGTGGAATCAAATCGATCAACTCTATCAACAGGAAACTGCACTCGAACTCCCGGAGTATGGCGCATACGAATATGAGGGGGCGCCTCAGTTTTCCATCCTTTCCGATTATGAAGACACCCTGCAGCTGCTCAGCATCGCCATACTGGTGCGCGATCAGCGTTCGGTACGGCGTATTATCGACGTGCTGCGCAGCCACCGGGGCCAGGATGGACTATTCGAGCAACTGATCGGCGCATATGTCGAGGACAGGCAAGACCTGGACACCTGCATTATCGGCAAGCTATATGATACTTTGCTTCAGGTTTTCAACGAAGATGATGAAACTGGTTCCCTCAAACTGCTGCAAAAATATTTGAAACAATGGTATCCGGCCATGAAAAATCACCCCCGCTGGTACGACGAACATCTCAAGGTCAGCGAGGAAGGGTATGCCGCATATTATGGCTACTGGGCGTTTGAAGCGGCAGCGACCGTGTTCATACTTGATCTGGACGACATCCAGATTGACCATCTGGTTTACCCGAAGGATCTGGCTGACTACGCGCGAAAATTATGGGAAGAAGACCGCCATACGAGTCTGGAAGCAGAAGCCGTGACCGGCATGGCCAGAGTCAAAGGCGGTCAGCCCTGCCCTCAAACTGGCTATTGGGAGACGCCGGCAAAATTACACAGCCGCAGCCATTTTGAGCAAGGCGAAAAAATGCCGGTTTTTGGTGATTCGGCATATGGAGAAACAATTTGGCATTGGAGTGCGCAGCAATAGCCAGCATGCCAGGCTGACCGGCATGCGCATCGCCGTTATGCTGGACAAGTTTGAATTGTGACGGGTAGCCGGTCAACCATGGCAGCAGGAACAGGTTGTGTCGCGTTGTTGATCAAACGGCGGAATTTCCCCGGAAAGGCACTACGGCGCTCAAACTGGGCGGACCATTCCTGCGAGCGCATAAAATTGATCGGCGAACGACATCGCATCGGCGCCGTCGATGGCGAACTGGCCCTTGCGAATCATGTGTATCAGTTCGATGCCGGCGAGCACGGAGCCAGCGGACCAGAACGATTTGAAGTTGAGCATCGGCCTGGTCACTCGCTTGATGGCGCGATGATCCTGCTCGACGATATTGTTGAGGTATTTAACCTGGCGCATCAGGATCGGCACATCGCGGCCGGCGTTGATCGCATCGATCGCCGCCTTGTTGGCGCCGCTCTTGTCCATTGCGACCTTGTCCGGATCGCCATTTGCTCCCATGGCCTTGTCGAAGAAGCGCTTCGCCGTCAGCAGGAAGTCGATGGTCTTGCCCTGCTTGTCGACAGCGCGGTAGAGGTATTTCCAGACGTAGTGGAAAGCGAACGTGTCACTTTTGCGAGGGTAAATGTGTCAATCCATCTTTTTGGTCTCGGAAAATTCGAAATTTATTAATTTTTTCAATGGCTTACCGAATCTGGAAAGCAATTGCGTCAACTGGGACGCAAGGAAAGGAAATGTGTCACTTCATTGGCGCCTTAAATCGGCACCGATTCGCATCGTCAGCGTCATTGTGACTTTTAGAAATAGCTGCGACGTTTTCAAAATAGCTGCGATTAGCTATATGATTTCCCACAGGCCGGATTTGGCCAAACCCGGTCGTTCGGCCCAGCATAGCAGGTTGCCAGGGTAAAAATCTAGCAGTTGCATCGGCAGGCTGCCTTCGCCCCATACCGGTCATTGAAGTATTGCTCCTGACTCTGGAACTAGGCTAAATGGGCGCCAGCCGCCTGGTGGGTCCCATTCACCATCACCACGAATCCGATCCGCGCTCGCATCCTGAAGGACTACACCGCCGATCCCAAGCGGCGACTGCTCCCAGATCAGACCTCCTGTATGGTCAAAAGCAAGAACTTCAGATGCCGAAGTTACAAGCACTGCGATGCGGCTATTTAGGTTCTCAAGGTCGCGCGAATCGTAAGCGTCTCCCCACCGCCGTCTATCTTTAATAGTCCACATACCCCACCAAGAATTCACTGTATCATCAAGTACTTATATTAAAGCCGACACAACATGTGGTCGGCTTTTTTATGCCTGCGCGATTTTTGGTGTAATTTATCTGACCAGGCGCGCTGCTCGCCATTGCGCGCTTCGGTAGCGCGAATAGTGCGTGACGTTCGCCGGAGAAATAGTATCCGCTAGCCATCATCGCAGTTTCTATCCAATTACCACTTTTGCATCACTGCTCCCGGGTTCCCGTTTGCCTGCGGATGGCTCACTGGAAGCGGCCCGACGCGCCTGAAGATCCTGGGATATGATTGATTTCGAGCGTTTTATTCATGGAGGCGGCATGTCGGTATTCCAGCGTACGATCGAAGCCTTGGAGAACAGGAAAAAGGCCCTGGCCGCTGAGGCTGCTCGGGCGCTTGAACAGCAGGCGATCGAGAAGGCGAAGTATGCGGCCAGGGCCAAGGTGGTGGTCGACAGGGTGGTGGCACGGCTGAATGTGGAGGTCGCCGCCATCGACGCTGCCGGTGGCGTGGCCAATATACGCAATCAGACCTTCGAGGGCCACTTCGTGGTGTCGCTGCATTTCTCGTTCGAACAGAAGCAGTCCGAGCGGCAGGACCCGCCCGTGTTCCAGTTCGGCGTGCGCGTCGATGGCGATGCGAAGGTCAGCCTGCTGGCGCAGGCGGCGATGAACCGCAATTCGGCCTACGGCGCGATACAGCTGGGCAAGCTGGAATTGATTGATCTGACCGATCCGGCCTTCGACAGCCGGCTCGACGAAGCGCTCGAGCATTTCTATGGGGCCGCGTACGAGTATGCTGAGAAGCTGAAGCGCCGCTAGCGACGATGCCGGTCTGCCGGTCTGCCTGTTGCGGCCGGCCGGGCAGCGCAAGAGCCTGCATCGCGGCCCTGGCGCTGCCGGCTATCTGCCAATTGCAGATCAAACTGCGCCGACAGCAGCACCGTGCGCGGTGCCGCCGCCGTGCCCACCGTCAAAAGTGTACTGCTCGACAGCCAGTAGTTCTGGTTGAACACGTTCTCGACGCTGGCGCGCAACGCTCCCTGTTTTCCCATGATCATGGCGCGATAGCGCGCACCGAGATCGACCCGGGTCCGTGACGGCAGGGGCAAAGTGTTGCCGACGTCATCTGGCGTGGCGGCCGCGTCCATGCCGCGCGCAGAAGGAAAATCCTGCTCGCTGGCGCCGTAGTGGTAGCCGGCGGCCGCGTACAGCATCAGATCCGGCGACAAATCGTATTCCAGGCGCGAGGCAATGGTCGCGTCGCGCAGGGCCAGATCGGCGCCATCGTAGACGGCGCGGCGGCCCGAAGGCGCCTTCGGAATAAAGGCGATGCCAGGGCGAAAGCCAGTCTGGGCGCGGAAGGTCTCGGTCTCTTCTTTTTGCGCGTGGGCATCCACCGACCAGCGCCATCAGGCCGAATTCCTGCTTGCCGTCGTCGATATTGGTGTCGCCGTTGCGGAAGCTGCCATTGACGCGCAGGCCCCAGGCATTGTCGGGACCGAAGCGGCGGCCCACGTCGAGCTGCAGGGCCGGCAGCGACTGGCTTTCGTAGGTGGCGCGCCACTGGCGCCGGTCACGCTGAAGGCTGTGCCAGCAGGCGCAGGAAGGCGTCCAATGGCAGCGGCCTGGCGTAGTAATAGCCCTGGCCGTATTCGATGCCGAGCGCCTTCAGCTTTTCCGCCTGGGCCGCGTTTTCTATCCCTTCGGCGATCACCTTGCTGCCCACCGCATCGGCGATGGCGACAATTTCGGGAATCAGGCTGGAGCGCAAGGTCAGGTCTTCCATCTCGAACACGAACGAGCGGTCGATCTTCAGGTAGTCCGGCACGACCTGGTTGACCAGCCGGAGATTGGAGTAGCCGGTGCCGAAATCGTCGATGGAAATCGCATAGCCATCGTCTTTCAGCCGCTTCAGTTCGGGCACGATGGCCGGCGAAAAAGCGTATTCCGTGACTTCGAGTTCGATCTGCAGATCGCTGCGGCCGGCACCCTGCAGCACCGCCTGCAAGTGGCCGTGCAGCGTGTCGCGGTGCAGGCTCTGCGAGAAGAAGTTCAGCGCAACCCTGAAATCGGCCTGCGGCGGCAGGGCGCCGCCAAGCGACAGCAGCGCGCAGCGGCTGACGGCGGCGTCGAAGCGCCAGGTCAGGCCGCAGTGATTCAAGGCAGGAATGAACTGGTCGGGATACAGCAATTGATCGCCATCGCGCAACCGTCCCAGCGCCTCGCAACCGATCACGCGCCCGCTGGCGAGATGAACGATGGGCTGGAAATGGCAGACGATATTGGCCTCGTTGCACAAGCTGCGGATGCGGAAATCCATCGAGCGCAGATGGTGGAAGCGTGCCGACAGGGTTTGCCCCGCGAAAAAGCCCAGCAGGGCGGACGCCGCCAGGATGCCTGCCAGCAGGGCCAGCGGGTCAGTGCCAAGCTTGTTTGTGCGCAGCGCCGTCTGTATCACCAGCGGCGTGGCGCCGCCGGTTTCGCTCGATACCAGCACGTCGAGCTGCTTCCAGTCCAGCGTCAGATGGGCAGTGTGCCCGGCCGGCGTGCCGGTGGCGATCCCGGGCCCGCGGTACAGCAGCTTGCGCTGCGCGCCGCCGCCTGCCCAGACCGCATCGCTGTAATGCTGAAACGCCGCACTGGTCGCGCTGTCATCCACCACCGCCTGGAACCGGCCCCGTTCCAGGATATTCACGGTCTGCCGGGACAGCGGCTTGCCGTTGAAGGGCGCCAGTGGCGAGTCGAAAATATAGCGGCCAAGCGCGCCGTCGACCGCATTGCTGCCCATGCTGACCGGTGTGGCCAGCTGGCCCAGGCTGGTGGTGCAGAACAGGCGTCCCTGCGGGTCGAGCATGCCGACCACGTGCACATGCGGCCGGCCCACCAGCAGCGCGCGCAGCGCAGTCAGGTTGACGGCATCGCACCCGGGCCGGTGGCTGGCATTGAGTTCCTTCAGCAGGGAGCCGGCATCGCGCTGGATTGCCTTGACCAGCCCAACGATCCGCGCATGGCCGTCGTCGATTTCGCGGATTTTCGCGCCCATCACGCTGGCGCCGAGACCGACGGCAAAGGCCAGCCCGAGCAGGTATCCGGCCAGGCGGCCGAGCAGGTCCGGGTGGCGGCCGATCAGTCCGCTGACCCGCAGCACGGTGCTATCCCATTTGGGAAATTGCTGCTGAAAATGCATCCGTCTGCTCGCGATCCGCCAGGTTGGCGACACCGATTCAAATGGCAGGCGCTCGGGCGACACCGGTGCGTGCAGTTTGAATCCGCATCTGATTATATTCGAGCAATTTTAATCTACTCTGGACATGGATGCGGAAGGATTACGTCGACATCACGGCAAAACATGCCTGTGCCGCTTGCAGCATGTATTTGCGCATAGGACCAGCTGGCATTGCAGTTGCTCCGCGATTGCGCTGTAGCGAGCCAGCTTGGCGCGTGACGGTCCGGCCGGTCCGCTGGCCAGCACGCACAGACAAGTTTTCCGGACGCCATTGGCCGCATCGAAGGCATTGCCCGGCTTGCCTCGCTGCCACCTCGTCGGGCCACCACCACCGTCCGCAGTCAGGTGCGCCTTGCGCGCGCTGTCCCGGCGCCAATCCCGCTATGCTGGGCGCAAGGAGGAGAGGCAATGGCTGAATGGATCGAACTGTTGCAATGGCCCGCGATGGCGCTGTCCCTGCTGGCGGCCTGGCTGGTCGGTTCGCGCACGCCGGCCAGGCGGTTAACGGGCTTCTGGGTATTTTTGTCCAGCAATGCGCTGTGGGTGGCGTGGGGCTGGCATGACGAGGCCTGGGCCCTGATTGCCTTGAATCTGTGCCTCGCGCTGACCAATGTGCGCGGCATTATCAAGAATGACCAGGCATGAAAATGATCAAGCTGTATTTTGGTAATTGGCTTGAGCAAACGGCATATGAGCGGGAGCTACCGGCATGGCGCCCAATTCGTTCGGTAAGCGCTGCATGCGGCAGGCGCAAATCAGGCGCCGCTTCATTGCAGCGGCAGCCCGGGTTTGTTAGCGCCAGGATGGCGCGCGTGCCGAGGTCGAAGCAGGGCACGCCATCCATCCTGCAGCAAGTCGGTGCTTTCGCCGCTTGCTCAAATCTGCCGCTGCCCCCCATCCACAAACAGCTCGATCCCGTTGACAAAACTCGCATCGTCGGACGCCAGGAACACCGCTGCCTTTGCGATTTCGTCCGGCTCGCCGACCCGGCCCATCGGGATCAGGGTGGCCAGATGGTCGAGGAAGCCTTGCTGCTGGCCGGCGTCGCTGCCCACCAGTTCCACCAGGCCTGGCGTCCTGATCGGACCAGGGCTGAGCGTATTGACACGGATATCGCGGCCTTTCAGGTCCAGTATCCAGTTGCGGGCAAACGCGCGCACCGCTGCCTTGGATGCGGCATACACGCTGAACGCTTCCGTGCCGCCGCTGGCCGCGGTGGAGCCAGTCAGTATCACCGACGAGCCCTTGCCCAGCAGTGGCAGGGCGGTCTGCACGGTAAACAGCGTGCCTTTGACGTTGCGCGCAAAGGTATCGTCGAAGTGCGCTTCGGTAATCTGGCCCAGTGGCAGCAGGGAGCCGCCGCCGGCATTGGCGACCAGGATGTCGAGCCTGCCGTGTTTTTCCCTGACCCGGTCGAACAGGGTCTGCAGCTGAGCGAGGTCGGCCGAATCGACGCGGGCGCCTTCGGCCGTGCCGCCGATGGCTTGCACCGCCGTGTCCAGCTCGGCCTGGCGGCGGCCGGTGATATACACGTGTGCGCCCTCGGCCGCATAGCGTGTTGCAATCGCCAGGCCGATGCCGGTACTGCCGCCGGTAATGACGGCGACTTTGTCTGCAAGTTTCATGATCGTTTTCCTTGATATGTGAATGGGTACGCAGGCAGTGTGCCTTGCAACTACCTGCGTGATAAGACAGGCCGCACTCATATCAGCTATGCTTTATCTGCATGAATCAATCATGGGAAAGAAGAAATGGATAAATTGCTGTGGATGCAGTGCCTGGTGCGCGCCGTCGAGACGGGCAGCTTCTCGGCGGTGGCGCGCGAGTTGGGCATCGGCCAGCCCAATGTCAGCCGCCATATCGCCTCGCTGGAAAAGGCGCTCGATACGCGGCTGCTGCATCGTTCGACGCGCCAGCTGGTGCCAACGCCGGAAGGACAACGATATTATGCGCAAGCACGCCAGGCGCTCGATCTGATTGCGCAGGCGGACGCCGATGCGCGCGGCCAGGAACAACCCCATGGCCTGCTGAGGGTGGCATGTGCGCCAACGCTGGCCACGGAAAAGATCATCGTGGCGCTGCCGGAGTTCCTTGGGCGCTACCCCGACGTCGAGGTCGAGTTGCGGCTGGGTGACGATTACATCGACCTGGTCGCCGAAGGCGTCGATATCGCCCTGCGAGGCGGCGTGCTCAAGGACAGTTCCCTGCGGGCGCGCCGGGTCGGCACGTCCGAGCGCATCTGTGTTGCCAGCGAGCGTTATGTGCAAAAGCATGGCGAACCCCGGCAGCCGGCCGATCTGCTGCAGCACCAGTGCCTGATCTATACCCTGATGGCGGGCGGCGGCGGCTGGCCTTTCAGGCAGGGAGAAGTGCATGTGCAAGGGCGCTTGCGCCTGAACAGCCTGGAGGGCATACGCACGGCCGTGTTGCAGGATATCGGCATCGCCTATCTGCCGTCGTGGACGATAGCCGAGCAGTTGCGCAGCGGCGAGCTGCGCCCGTTGCTGAGCGAGCATGCGGCGCCGCGCACGCCGCTCAATGCGGTGTATGCCGCCGAGCGGCTGCTGCCCCGGCGCGCTGCCGTGTTCATCGACTTTATCAGCGCCGTGTTTGCCGCCACGCCCGGGCTTGACGGCAACCCGATAGCTTGACCATCTTGCCCGTGTTTCAGCGCGCCTTGCCGCCGCTCCTGCGCACGGTCGTCACATAGGTGGGCAACTCCCACGCGCCGCCGGGAGCGACCAGCCGGCACATGCCGGTGGTCGATTCTTTGGTCAAGACGAATTGTTTGCCGTCCCAGGTGTAGATGGCCGAGCTCCAGCAGTCGCCCAGGCCGCGGCCTTTGTGCGACGCTGAAATTTCACCGTCCTCATACGCATTGGCGTCGTCTGCGGCGCTCACCGGATTGAACGGCGGCGTGGGATTGATGACCCAGAACATGCCGGACTGATTGTAGGCATAGGTCTCGCATACCGTCGATACAAGAAGCTTGCTGCGCGACAGGCGCTGCACGCCGAGGTCACTTTTTTCCTGTCCATGCTCTGATGCGTACAGCCCCGGGCAGTCTTCCTGGCCGACGGTGTTGCGCAGTTCCTTCAACAGGGCCGCGCGCTGGGCGGCCGGCAGCAACAGATCCTTGTCGTTGTGCTTCGGCACGGCAGCGGCGATGACGACCGGCGCCACGCTGGCCTGTACCACGCCGCTTTCGGGCTTGCCGCCCTTGCGCACCAGCGCGCCGATGGTGCCGATGCGGCCCTGGGCTTCATCCATTTTCAACAGCACGGCGCTGGCGCCGGCGGCGGACAAGGTCCAGTCCTGCTTGCCGCTCGAAAAGATCAGGCTCGACGACTGCAGCAGCGCCGGCACGATGGCGGCCAGCGTTGCGCCGTTCAGGGGGCTGGACTGCGCGCCAGGGAGCAGGTCGATAGTCCCGAGTTTGCGTCCGCCGGACTTGATCACCAGGTGACTGACATTGGCGGCCAGTGCAACGTCGCTCCCGGCGTAGGAGCCCAGCTGGATCCGTGCGCTCACTTCCTGCCGCGCGCCGGCATGGCGCACCAGCAGCAGGGAGACGGCCGGCTCGGCCCCTTCCACCTGGTAACCGGCGGCGCGGCAGGTGCCGGTGTTGTCGCAGGCCAGTTCCCAGTCCTTGTGCGAGAAACCGATGCCCGGCTTGCCGGCGGCAAGGCCGAGGCTGGGCATGGCAGATACACCGGTCAACAACATGATGGCCAAGCCTGTCTTCATTTCACATCTCCTGACTGTTCGATCCGCATTATAGGATGGGATGGCCTGGTTCCCGAACGACAATGGTTGCCGCGGCCGGGCGTCAGGAATCAAGGCTGGGCCGGATCGACATGTTTGCCGATGCCCGTCCAGCACTCGAAACAGTCGGGGCCGGGGCGCAAGCCGGCGGATTTCGCGTCGTACCGGCCGTGGATCAGGCCCATGAATTCGCTGGCCACGTGGCGGTGGCAGCAAGGCTGCGGGCAACCAGTGGCTGCGCCACCTGCTGGCCGAAACGTTCGCCGAACAGGGCGCACTGTGCATTACTATACGGTTTTGCTTATCAAGGAACACCATGGCCGTCCGCGTACATCATCTGAATCAAAGCCGCTCGCAGCGCATAGTCTGGCTGCTCGAAGAACTGGGGCTGGACTATGAACTCGTGCGCTACCAGCGCGACGCCGTCACCCGTTTCGCACCGCCGGAATTGAAAGCCATCCACCCGCTGGGCAAGTCGCCGCTGCTGGAAGTCGATGGCGTGCTGATCGAAGAGTCGGGCGCCATCGTGCAGTATCTGTGCGAGCAGCATGGGCAATTCCTGCCGGCGGCCGGCACACCGGAAGCGCTGCGCCATCTGCAACTGATGCATTTTGCCGAGGGCTCGGCCATGCTCCCGCTGCTGCTGCGTATTTATGTGTCGCGCCTCGGCGATGGCGGCGCACCGCTGCACGGCCGCATCGACGGCGAAGTGGTCAGCCATTTCGATTACCTGGAAAGCATGGTCCAGCCTTCCGGCCATTTTATTGGCGACAGCCTGACCGGTGCCGACATCATGCTCAGTTTTCCCGTCAGCATTGCCACCAGGCAGCCGGAAGGCACGCGCTGGCCCAGGCTGCAGACGTTTGTGCGCGCCATCGAAGCGCGCCCGGCCTGGCAGAAGGCCATGGCCGCTACCCAAGGCTAAGGCCAGGCGCCGGCGATGGACAACTTCCGGAGAAACCTGAATGGCCCGGACGCCGTCGGCCTGCTGGCGGCACTGCGCCAGGGTACGCTGAGCGTGGAGCAGCTGGCGCAGGCGCAGCTGGCGCGGCTGGACCAGGTGCAGCCGCGGATCAATGGCGCGACCCATATTTTCCGTGACCAAGCGCTGGCACAGGCGCGCCTGCTGGACGCCAGTGGCGACAGGTCGCTGCCGCTATTCGGCCTGCCGTGCAGCATCAAGGAAACCTTTGCCATTTCGGGCGAGATGCTGACGGCCGGCTCCGCACGCATGGCGCCGCAAGTGCCCGGGGAAGACGCGCGGATCGTGCGCCGCTTGAAAGAGGCGGGCGCCATCGTGGTGGCGCGCAGCAATGTGCCGGAGTTCGCCATGACGGCCGAGACCACCAACCCGCGTTACGGGCGCACGAATAATCCGCTCGACGTGCATCGCGTGGCCGGTGGTTCGAGCGGCGGGGAAGGGGCGCTGGTCGGTGCGGGCGCGTCCGTGTTCGGCGTCGGCTCCGATATCCTCGGCTCGATCCGCATCCCGGCCGCCTTCTGTGGCGTGGTCGGCTTCAAGCCCCATTCCGCCGCCGTCGACCAGCGTGGCACCTGGCCGGTGGTGACCGGCAACACCCGGTCCTGGCTCGGCCTGGGGCCGCTGACCCGCAGCGTGCGCGACGCGCGGCTGGTATATGACGTGATCGCCACGCAGCCGGTCGCTGCCGTGCCGCCGGCGCCAGGCCGCCTGGTGATGCCGGGCGGCTTTCCGCTGGCGATGCGGGAGCCGTGCATGGCCGAGGCGCTGGCCGCCGCCAGGACGGCCTTGCTGGAAGTGGGCTACCGTCCGGAGGCGCAGGATTTTTCGGACGTTCCCTATTTATACAGTCAGATTCCCAAGCTGATCCTCGATGATTTTTACGACGGCTGGCTGCGCATGCTGTCGACACCTGCGGCGGGCCGCTTTTCACCATGGGCCGAGCTGCTGCGCCAACTGCTGAAAAAGTCGACCATCGATGAAGGCCTGCTGCGCTGGATGCTGATTGCGCCGCTGATGAAGCCGCGCAGCGCGGTCACAGTGAACACGATCGCGGCGCGGTTTGCCGAGGCCCGCTCGCGCTATCAGGCATTGCTGGCTACCGATGGCGTGATGGTCTTGCCGACCCTGGGGCTGCTGGCGCCTGCACATGGGCAGATGAACCGGCTATCGCTGAAACCCGGCGTGAATGGCTGGTTTACCGCCCATACGCTGGGCAACTACCTGGATTTGCCGGCAATGGCCATTCCGGCCTGGAAATTTACGGACCCTGCCACCGGCTTGCCGCCGAGCATCTCCGTGATGTGCGCGCCCGGCGCGGAAGCGCAGCTGTTTGCGGCCGCCACGCGCATCGAGGCCGCCTTGAACTGAAGAGGTTTTCATGTTGATATTGTCGTTATGGCATTTCAGCAAGTGAAATTTCGTTTTATTGCATGAAATTGGCGCTTCGGCACAGGCTTGGCCGTCTAATTTGCTGTCTTATATAAGATTCCTCGGCATCGGGTACACAAACGGCGCCGGGACAGTCTAAAATACGTGGTGGGCCAAGCACGGCGTCACCGCCGGTACATAAGCCGTCCAAAGCATGATCAACCATCCTGTATTTGGAACGAAGAAAGTTAACCACCAAGCATCACCGCATACAAGGGACTGAACAATGGCAACACAAAAATCCAAGATCATCTACACGCTGACTGATGAAGCGCCCATGCTGGCGACGTATTCGCTGCTGCCGATCATCAAGAAGTTCACTGGACCGGCCGGCGTCGAGGTTGTCGCCAGCGATATTTCGGTCGCGGCGCGCGTGCTGGCTGAGTTCCCCGAGTACCTCTCCGACGACCAGAAAGTCCCGAACACCCTGGCCGAACTGGGCGCCCTGACGCAAAACCCCGACACCAACATCATCAAGCTGCCGAACATCAGCGCGTCGGTCGGTCAGCTGATCGCCTGCATCCGCGAACTGCAAGGCCGTGGCTACAAGCTGCCGGACTATCCGGAAGACGCCAAGACCGACGAAGAAAAAGCCCTGAAAGCGCGCTACGGCAAATGCGTCGGCAGCTCGGTCAATCCGGTCCTGCGCGAAGGCAATTCCGATCGCCGCGCGCCAAAAGCCGTGAAAGAATTTGCCCGCAAGCACCCGCATTCGATGGGCGAGTGGAGCCAGGCGTCGCGCACCCACGTGTCGCACATGCACCATGGCGACTTCTACCACGGTGAAAAATCGATGACCATCGCCGCCGCGCGCGACGTCAAGATGGAACTGGTTACCCACTCCGGCAAGACCATCGTGCTCAAACCGAAGGTCTCGCTGCTGGCCGGCGAAATCATCGACAGCATGTTCATGAGCAAGAAAGCGCTGCTGGAATTCTACGAGAAGGAAATCGACGACGCGTTCAAGACCGGCGTGATGTTCTCGCTGCACGTGAAAGCGACCATGATGAAGGTGTCGCACCCGATCGTGTTCGGCCACTGCGTGCGCATTTTCTACAAGGATGCGTTCGAGAAGCACGCCGCGCTGTTCGATGAGCTGGGCGTCAATGTCAACAACGGCATGGTCAACCTGTACGACAAGATCGAAACGCTGCCGGCGTCCAAGAAGGAAGAAATCCTCAAGGACCTGCACGCCTGCCACGCCAACCGTCCGGAACTGGCGATGGTCGATTCGGCCAAGGGCATTACCAACTTCCATTCGCCGAACGACATCATCGTCGACGCGTCGATGCCAGCCATGATCCGTATCGGCGGCAAGATGTGGGGCGCCGATGGCCGTCCGAAGGACGTCAAGGCCGTGATGCCGGAGTCGACGTTTGCGCGCATCTACCAGGAAATGATCGGCTTTTGCAAATGGCATGGCAACTTCGATCCGAAGACCATGGGCACCGTGCCGAACGTGGGCCTGATGGCGCAGCAAGCCGAGGAATACGGTTCGCACGACAAGACGTTCGAAGTGACCGAAGCGGGCGTGGCCAACATCACCGATATCGCCACCGGCGAAGTGCTGCTGTCGCAGAACGTGGAAGAGGGCGATATCTGGCGCATGTGCCAGGTCAAGGACGCACCGATCCGCGACTGGGTCAAGCTGGCCGTCACGCGCGCGCGCAACTCGGGCATGCCTGCCGTGTTCTGGCTCGACACCTACCGTCCGCATGAAAACGAAGTCATCAAGAAGGTGCAAACCTACCTGAAAGACCACGACACCAGCGGCCTGGATATCCAGATCATGTCGCAAACGCGCGCCATGCGCTACACGCTGGAACGCGTCGCGCGCGGCCTGGACACCATCTCGGTGACCGGCAACATCCTGCGCGACTACCTGACCGACCTGTTCCCGATCATGGAACTGGGCACCTCGGCCAAGATGCTGTCGATCGTGCCGCTGATGGCCGGTGGCGGCATGTACGAAACGGGTGCGGGCGGTTCGGCGCCGAAACACGTCAAGCAGCTGGTGGAAGAGAACCATTTGCGCTGGGATTCGCTGGGCGAGTTCCTGGCCCTGGCCGTGTCGCTGGAAGACATGGGCATCAAGACCGGCAACGCCAAGGCAAAAATCCTGGCCAAGACGCTCGACGAAGCCACCGGCAAGCTGCTGGACAACAACAAGTCGCCATCGCCACGCACCGGCGAGCTGGACAACCGCGGCAGCCATTTCTACCTGGCGCTGTATTGGGCGCAAGGCCTGGCTGCGCAGAACGACGACGCCGAACTGAAAGCCCACTTCACGCCTGTGGCAACTGCCCTGAGCGAGAACGAGGCCAAGATCGTCGAAGAACTGCTGGCAGCGCAAGGCGCGGCAACCGACATCGGCGGCTACTACATGCCCGATCCGGTCAAAACGGAAGCCGTCATGCGTCCAAGCGCCACGCTGAACGCGGCGCTGGACAGCATCTGATGTAACAAATGACGATGCGGCCAGCCGGCCGCACCGTTTCAAGAGCAAGGCCGGCAGCGATGCCGGCCTTTTTTTCGTCCGATGTGCGAGCGTTGCGGTGTCGGCTTGCGCAGCACGCCTACCTGCACGATGGCACCACGACACTACCGCGGGTGCAACCGGCATCCTCCTGCCCTCAATGGCTCTGCATCTCCGGCAAATCGATCTGCGCCTTGCGCGCGGCGATTTCGGCGCCCAGCGACTGCAGGTCGAGCTTGGCCTTGCGCGCTTTCGGAAACATCTCTTCTTCCTCTTCCTGCACATGGTGCTCGATCTGTTCGGACAAGACCTTGACCTTGGCGTCGTACAGGTCTTCACCGGGTTCCATCGCCACGATCTGCGCAATCAGCTCTTTCGCCGAAGCGTGTTCGACAGTGGCTTCATCGACCAGGTCTTCGCTCGATTTGCTCGCTTCGCGCACGGCCGGATAGAAGATTTCCTCCTCGGCGGTGGCGTGCTTGGTCAGTTCCAGGCAGATCGCCAGCGCGAGCTTGCGCTTGCTGGCCAGCGAGCGGTCGCTCAGCGCTTCGTATTGCTCGAACATGTCCTTGACCTTCTGGTGATCCTGGGTCAGCAGTTCGATCGCGTCGAGCGCATTGTCGGCAGCGCCGGCCTGTTTTGGTTTCGACGTCGTGTGTTGGGATGAGTTGGCCATGATTCTTTCCTCAAAGAGTGAGGCGGAGCAGGAGCGCCGCCTGGGTAACTACGTTGAAATGCAATATTTACTTTTTGCCGTCTGCCGCAGATGCTTTCGACTGCGAACCATCGCTGCCGCCGGATTTGCCTTGCGATCCACCGGCACTCTGGCGGTTGCCATCGTTCTTGTGGCTCATGGCGCCGGCCGCGCGCGCTTCTTCGGACGTGAATTCGTGCGCCTTGCCCGAGGCATGCGCGGCGCGGCCCCCTTCGGCGGCAATGGCGCGTTGCTGCGCCGGATCCATGCCGGCAAAGCCGCGGCCGCGGCTGCCGCCCTTGTCGGCGCTCTGGCGGTTGCCTGCCTTGCCGTCATCGTCCTGATTCCTGTCCTGGGCTTTGCTATCGCCTTGCTTGCTGCTCGCCATGATTTGTCTCCGTCTGGTTGAAAATATGGTTGAAAATAAGCACTGGGAGATTGCATTGTAGGCAGGCATTTACTGGCTGCATGTAGGACGTTGACTCAAGAACAGGTAGGCTGTTGGGCGGCACGCGATGGTTGCTCACGGTGACCAATTCTTAATTGAATGACATATTTCTGGCTTGAATTTTCGGCGTATCTTGTCGCTCCGCAGAGGGTGTTTTTCCTACAGCAAGGCAGCCGATGCGCTGACCTGAAACCACCGTGGCGGCCGGTATGGTCATGCTTCAGCCAACCAGGAGACTCTCAATGCGCGCACTCGTTTATCATTCGGCCCACGACGTCAAGGTCGATACCGTTCCCGATCCCATCCTGCAGCAGCCGGACGACATCATTCTGAAAATCACTGCTACCGCCATCTGCGGCTCCGACCTGCACTTGTATCGCGGCAAGGTGCCCGGCATGAAGGAGGGCGATATCATGGGCCATGAATTCATGGGCGAGGTGGTCGAGGCCGGCCCGGCCGTCACCAAAGTGGCGGTCGGCGACCGGGTGGTGGTGCCGTTCGTGATCGCCTGCGGCAGCTGCTTCTTTTGCGACATGGACCTGTATTCGGCGTGCGAGACCACCAATCCGGACCGCGGCACCATCATGAACAAGAAAAGCCTGAAGTCGGGCGCGGCGCTGTTCGGTTTCAGCCACATGTATGGCGGCGTGCCGGGCGGCCAGGCCGAGTACGTGCGCGTGCCCAACGCCAACGTGGGGCCGATCAAGATTCCCGATACGCTGGAAGACGAACAGGTCCTGTTCCTCAGCGATATTCTGCCGACCGGCTACCAGGCCGTGCTCAATGCCGGCATCGGGCAGGGTTCCAGCGTGGCGATTTTCGGCGCCGGCCCGGTCGGGCAGATGGCGGCCGCGTCAGCAAAGATGCTGGGCGCCGAGAAAATCTTTATGGTCGACCATCATCCGTACCGGCTTGAATTCGCGCGCCAGGCGTATGGCGTAATACCCGTCAATTTCGATGATGTCGATCCGGCCGAGTTCATCATCGAAAACACCAACTCGCGCGGTGTCGATGGCGTGATCGATGCGGTGGGTTTTGAAGCGAAGGGCAGCGGGCTGGAAACCACGCTGACGGCGCTGAAACTCGAAGGCAGCAGCGGCAAGGCGCTGCGCCAGTGTATCGCCGCCGTGCGGCGCGGCGGCATGATCAGCGTGCCGGGGCTGTATGCCGGCTTTATCCACGGCTTCCTGTTCGGCGACATCTTCGAGAAGGGCATCGGCGTGAAAGCGGGGCAGACGCACGTGCAGAAATTCATGCCCGAGCTGCTGACCTTTATCGAGGAGGGCAAGCTCAGTCCCGAGATCATCATCTCGCACCGCATGCCGCTGGCCGATGCGGTCGAAGGCTACAAAATGTTCGACAAGAAAGAAGACAATTGCCGCAAAGTCGTGTTACGGCCGTGACAGTGAACTAGCGCATGGCCTCGATGGCCATGGCCAGGGTGCGGGCGACCTTGCTGCTGCGGTCGCTCGAACCCTGGGCCTGCTTTTTCAGGATGGCGACAATTTCCGCCTTGCGTTCCTGGAACTCGGGGCTCTGGTCATAAGCGGCCTCAAAAAACTCCAGCGCCGTCAGCGCCTGGCGTGCCATATCGTATCCTGCGTGGGGCATGGTTTCTCCAATTCAATAGTTCATGATGCTATCACGCTGCCCGGCAGTTGCCGCGCACGCATGCGCCTTCGGCAGCTCGCGCTGCTCAGCTTGCATGGCAGTGGCAGAGCCCGCTGTATCTTGCGTTCGGCCAGCAGCACACCATGCCGTGACCATGCCGGAACAGGGCGGCGACCTCCTCGGCCGCATGGGCTGCCTCGGAAATGGCGCACAGTGCCACTGTTTCGGCTGCGCCGCTTTTCAAACGACTTCATTCCTGACGCTGGTCGACATGGGTGCTGCCACAAAAAATGTGTGCAATGCCTCAGTGGTGTTGCATGCGCAGCTGTTCGACTGCCTGATAGCCCGCCTGGCACAGCGCTGCGGCCTGTGCCAGCTGCTCCATCCGTACCGGCTGCGGGTCGCCCGCATAAGCACTGCCGGTATATTTGGAATGAAAGCCCGAGCGCTGCCGCATCGCCTCCAGTTGCTGTTGCGTGCAGTCGACCCGCAGCATCGACAACAGTGTCGAAAACACGATTTCCGGCAATTGATTGTAGTTAACCGGTAACAGGCGCCCGGCCGCCACGTGGGGCTGCGCCGCCGAGAAGAAACTGTCCAGCACCATTCCCGCATGGGCATCGAGGTCGCCGGGTGCGTGCGCAGGGGCCGGCAACGGCAGCAGGGCAGGGTGGATCAGGCCCGGCACCATCTGCGGACCGCGCTGGCGCTGGTGCGACGCCAGTACCGCCAGCGGCTCGCGGTACAGGAACAGGCAGGGCGTGTCGGGGAAGGCTGCGCGCAGCAGCTCCAGGCTGTGGATGTGCCAGCAGTCGAACTTGATGACCAGGTGCTTTTCCTGCCCGGTGCGGCGCTGGCCCATGGCGCGCACGACCTGACGCAACAGGGCGACGGTGCTGTCAGGCGCGCCCTGGTCATGGTGCAGGCGCAGCACGGAGTCGATGATGGGTGGCTCGGACATGACGATGCATTGCGGAAGCGAAGCGAGCAGTTGCGTCAGCAAGGTCGAGCCGCAGCGCGAGACATGGAAGATAAACGCATCCGGCGCCGGCACATGATTGAATTGCGCCAGCGCCGCGAGCGGCGTATGGCAGACGCGGCGCTGGTCGCGGTGCTGGCGCGCCAGGGTATTTTCAAAGAAGGAATCGGTGAAGGCGATGTCCGCCATGTCGCGCCAGGCCAGCGTCGCCTCGCCACCGTCGACGCCGGCGCTGGCCGTCAGCGGGAACCAGTGGCGCAGGTCCATGCCCTGCTGCCATGCAATTTGTTCACCTTTGGTCAGCTGGCGTTCCTGCACCGCAAAGCCGTTATGCCCGTTCACGCCGCCACCCCGCGGTAAATCGCGGCCAGCCGCTCGGCCTGCGCCAGCACGGCCGGCTCGCCGGTGGCACGCAGGCTGGCGATGACGTGCTGCACATTGCCGTCGTTGATGCTGGCGTCGCCATACTTGGGCGGTGGCTTCGGCACGAAGCCGGCGCTGGCGAACAGCTGTTCCAGCCAGTCGTTGGTGACGCAGTCGATCACCAGGTGCACGCGTGGCGCCGCGCCACGGTTTTCCACGGCGTGGCGGCAGCTGGCGTCCATATACCAGGCATGGCCGGCGCTGAAATGCACC
Source organism: Janthinobacterium sp. (assembly GCF_031995485.1). NCBI lineage: Bacteria > Pseudomonadati > Pseudomonadota > Betaproteobacteria > Burkholderiales > Oxalobacteraceae > Janthinobacterium > Janthinobacterium sp. The sequence goes on along the minus strand of NZ_DAMAGB010000006.1, from coordinate 94,510 downwards.
TGCTCGCCATCGATGCGGAACAGCACGTGCGGCGAGGTCAGGATCGGGATATGGATGCGCGTGACGCCGTCGGCCAGCGCGGTGCCGGGGTCGCGGTGTTCACGGATCACGGCGCCCGCGTCGAGCGCCATCAGGCGCGCGGCGCCGACCTCGCAGTCGAAGCCGGCGATCACCTGCCGCAGGTACGGGCAATGCCCCAGGTGCGGCGTGTCGGCATACGCCACCTCGTCGAGCGACATGATATGGCGCGCGTCGCCGCCGGCCGCACGCAGCGGCAGCACGCTCCAGCCGTTTTCATAGGCGCCGGTATTGAAATGCGCCAGCCAGTCGGTGGCGGCGAAGCGGGCGATTTCCTGCTGCATGCGCGCCACGTCGAACAGCAATGGCAGGCGCAGATGGGTGCTGGGCGCCGTCATGGCGCGCTCCAGCGCAATTGTTGCTGGATCGGGTCTTCGCCGTCGGCCACAAAACCGAGCCGCGCGTACAGGCGGCGCGCGGCCAGGTTGCCGTGATTGACGCCGAGGCTGAGCGTCGCTTGCCGGGCGGCGGCATGCGCCTGCAGGCCGGCCAGCACGGCGCTGCCGGCGCCCTGGCCCTGCGCCTGCGGCAGCAGCGTGATGTCGACCACGCGCAGCGCCTGTTCGCCGGGGTTGACGATCAGCCGGCCGATCGGCGCGCCGTCGCGCTCGATCACCAGGTGGCGCGCCTGCGGATAGGACTGGCGATAGCCCTGGTCGTGCATGCGCTGCTGCATGGCGATCAACTGCTCGATGAAGTCGGCTTCGGCCTGCATCTGCAGCAAATCGCCGCGGCTGCTGCGGTACAGCGCGCGCACGAACGCCTGGTCGCTGGCGCTGTCGGCATCGAACTCGCGCAAGTTGAAAGGGGAGGATAAGGAATACACCGGCGCTCCAAAAAAAGGGTGGTTCGAATGGCTATCTATTTGCTATGCTGCCAATATTTACGTCGTCTTGCAATCACATTTACAGGATTTCCCCTATGAACATCACTCTTGAACTGGTCGCTCCGCTGGTCGACAGCGTCTTCATGGCCCATACGGCGGCCGGCGTGGTTCCCCTGACCTTGAGCGAAGCGAAGGAACTGCCGCGGCGCGGCTTGCCGGAGCAGTTCCGTACGCCGCTGAGCATGATCTTCGCGGGTCCGCCCGAACTGGTGCTGGCGGACGGCAATTACACCCTCGATCACGAGCAGCTGGGCCGGCTGGAACTGTACTTGTGGCCGATCTCGGCGCCGTTGCCTGCCAGGTCCAGCGAGATGGGCAAGCAGTGCTACCAGGTATCGCTGTCGTGAGCGGCGTCGATCGCGCTGCCGAGCAGGCGGAACTGGCGCAGATCGCCCGCGCCATCGCCGACCCGGCGCGTGCGCTCGCCTCGCTGATCGGCGAAACCGGGCAGCTGCGCGCCTTTGTCGAGCGCCATTCGCAGCTGTCGATGGAGGGCTCGGACCGCATGACCGAAGGCGAAAGCACCTTGCCCAGCGGCTGGGCGATTTCACCGGTGCAGGCGGCGCTGTGCGCGCGTGAACCGCTGCGCAGCGCCGCCTTCATCCAGGGCCTGGCGGCGGCCATCCGCGCCGCCGCCACGCCGCAGCGGCCGGTATCGGTGCTGTATGCCGGTTGCGGCCCGTTTGCCTTGCTGGCCTTGCCGCTGATGGCGATTTTTTCGCCGCTGCAGGTGCGGTTCACCATCCTCGAGGTGCACCAGGAAGCGCTCGACTACGCGCGCGCGCTGATCGAAGGGCTCGGCTATGGCGCGCACGTGGCGGCATTCGTCTGCGCCGATGCCGCCACATGGCGTATTGCCCCCGAGGCAACGCCGGACGTGATCGTCAGCGAAACCATGAATACGGCATTGGGCAAGGAACCGCAGGTGGCCATCATGCGCAATCTGTTCGTGCAGGCGCCGCAAGCGGCACTGGTGCCTGCCGCCATCGCGGTGCACCTGGGCCAGCCGGGGCGTGCCATGGATGAGCCGTGCGCCGACTGGGGCCGCATCTTTGAAGTGAACGCCGCCAGCATCCTGGCGTGGCAAGGACAGCAGGGCGGTTCCCTGCCGGCCGCCAGCATCCGCCTGCCGGCGGCGCTGGCGCGCGCACCGAAACTGCTGACGCGCATCCAGGTGCATGGCGAGATCGTGCTGCACGATTATGACTGCAGCCTGAACCTGCCGCTGCACCTGCCCGGCAAGCCGCAACTGACGGGATCGGAAACGCTGGCCTTTTCCTATCGGCTGGGCAGCACGCCGGGACTGGCGTGCGAGGTGCTGCGCTGATGCTTTAAGCCGTCTAACAAAACCGTAGCGAGCGGAAGGGAGTTGTGGCTGAGAAGCGCAACCGTACAAAGGTACGGTGAGCATCGCAGGCCGCAAATACCGACGCGCAGTAGGTTTTGATAGGCGGTATTAATTGCGCATCGGGAAATAGCCCTCGACGGCAATCAGGTAATTCATCGCAATGAAGGGCGGCGTCGGCGCGCTCTGCGCCGTCAGCGTGACCGGCGTGGTGATCGGCAGGCCGCTACCGGTGCTGGCGTTGGTGACGCTCGGGCTGAAGCTGACCTGTCCGCTGGCCTTGGCCAGCGCGACGCTGCCGCTGGCGCCCAGCGCCGGCAGGTACATATTGGTAACCGAGGTGCCCGACGACGCGGCGGTGGCCAGGTAGCCGCCGACCGTCGGCGCAGGGTCGGTGGCTTCATCCAGCGAGGCGGTCAGCGTGACGTCGACCGTCGACGAGCCGCTCGACACGGTGGCCGCGTGGGTATGCGCCGGCAGGTTGGCGACTGTCAGCGCGATGTTGGCGGGGCCGGTGCTGACGAGGCGTACGTTGGCGCCCAGGGTGTCGCCATTTTGCGCTGTCCGCGTCGGCGCGCCTTGTGCATTGACCGGTGCGGTCACGATGCGGTCGGGCGCGACCGTGTTGTTCAGCGCGACCGGAATGCGGCCGCGCAGGTCGGGCAGGGCGAACGTGGTCTTGCCGTCGCCGCCGAATTGCACGCCCAGCAGCGCGTACAGTGCGTTGTTGGTGCTGATGTTGAGTATCTGGCCATTGCAGAACATCCAGCCCTTCGGTGCGAAAGGGAATGCTGCCAGCATGATGGTGCCGATGAGTGGGTCCATGTTGTCTCTGGTGAAGTGATGGGTGTGTCAGATGGGTACGTGAAACTGATGCGACAGATGCAACCGCTGCGGCTCCGGGGCGCGCCGTGCGCGCCCCGGATCGTGCCGCTGGCTTTAGTTGCGGCTAGGGAAAATGCCACTGACGCAGATGATGTACTGTATCGTCTGGAACGGTGGTACGGTGGCCACGTTGCCGGTGGTGGTCACGTTGACCGGCGCCACCACGGGGGTGCCGTTGCCGGTATTGCCAACGGTGACCGTGCCGCTGCCGCCGCCGCCAGACACGGTCGCCGTGGCGGCATTGAGCTTGGTCAGCGTGCCGCCGGCGGCATACAGGAACGGTGTGCTGGTGCCATCGGTGGCGCCCGCGGCCAGGTAGCCGTTGGTCAGGGGGGCCGCTGAGGTGCCATCGTCGGTGCTGACATTGATGTCGACGGTGATGGGCGCGCCGCCGCCGCCGGCCGTAAACGTCGCGGGATGGTTGTGGGCCGGCAGGTTGGCGACGGTCAGGGTGGCGGTGGCGGAGCCGGTGCCGGGCGCGACAAACGTGCTGGACAAGGTGCCGCCGGATGCGCCGTTGGTGCCCGAAATGCGGCCCGCCACGTTGGCCGGATTCTGGCCCACGGCCACGCGGCCGCGCAAATCGGGCAAGGCAAAGGTGTTGACGCCGTCGCCACCATATTGCGTGCCGATCAATGCAAACAGGGCGGAGTTGGTGTTAATGCTCAACAACTGGCCGTTGCACGTCATCCAGCCGCGCGGTGGAAAGGAAAAGCCTACGCCGAGTATGGTACCGAGAAATGCATCCATGTTCATTACCCTTCAAATGAGAACTTCGATATTATGTCGCCGGGATCGCCAGGCCGGCCTGAGTGAAACGCATCCAGCCTGGACATATTAAGTCAGTTTTAAAACAGGGTGCTGAAATTTGCAATACGGCGTTATTTTAAAAATACAACGCACCTTACATCGTGTATATGCAAAACAAGTAAACAGTAATAATCTTCTGGCCGCTGCCACATGCGGCAAGCCGCGCGCTGTTATCAGTTGCGTTGTGGAAAAACGCCTTCCACGGCGATGATGTATTGCATTGCCAGGAAAGGCGGCGTTGGTGCGCTCTGCGCCGTTAGCGTGATCGGCGTGATGACCGGCTGGCCGCCACCGGTGCTGGCGTTGGTGACGCTCGGGCTGAAGCTGACCTGTCCGCTGGCCTTGGCCAGCGCGACGCTGCCGCTGGCGCCCAGCGCCGGCAGGTACATATTGGTAACCGAGGTGCCCGACGACGCGGCGGTGGCCAGGTAGCCGCCGACCGTCGGCGCAGGGTCGGTGGCTTCATCCAGCGAGGCGGTCAGCGTGACGTCGACCGTCGACGAGCCGCTCGACACGGTGGCCGCATGGGTGTGCGGCGGCAGGTTCGCTTCCGTCAGCGTGAAGCCGGCGGGGCCGCTGCTGACCAGGCGCACATTGGCGCCCAAGGTATCGCCCACCACGCCTTGCCGGGTTGGCACGCCTTGGGCATTGACGGGCGCGGTGACGATGCGGTCCGGCGCGACGGTGTTGTTGACCGCCACCGGAATGCGGCCGCGCAGGTCGGGCAGGTTGAAGGTGGTCTGGCCATTGCCGCCAAACTGTATCCCGATCAGCGCATACAGCGCGGCATTGGTTTGAATGTTGAGGGTCTGGCCGTTGCAAAACATCCAGCCTTGCGGTGCAAAGGTGTAAGGGCACAACATGACACTACCTAAAATCGGATCCATGCGTGTTCTCTTTCAAATGATGGAAATGAAAAGACAGGCGGCGCGACAACGCCGCTGGGGGAATGCTGAGGCTTCTGCATGCAAGGATCAGCCTGCCGTAAGCTGAAAAGAAAAATCCGCATGGAATATGCTGGCGGCATAGGCTTGCATGTTCTTCCTTTCGAATCTGGAATACGGCAGTGTCTCGCTGCCGATTGAACCGGCGCGGCATGGAGTAGATATATTAATTCAAAATTTTAAAAATATCTATTAATTATCGCGGCCATATTATTATGTATGAATATGCAACTGTAGCGCTTGCAATTGCTTGTGCAGAAGCGGCGACGATAATAAAATGGCGCGCCGCGGCGGCCTCATGTTTTGACGTTTCGTGCCGTTATAGTTGTGTGTGCTCCGCATGCGTTTGCCTGCGTGGCGAAAAAAAATTATCAAAAACTGAAAATTATCATTTTTGCCCATGCTCCCATCAAGGCTCGGCAAGGAAGGACAGCCATGACTTCTGTTTCTCCCATCGCAAGCTGGAATGCCGGTACCGTGCGTGCTGCCGCCACTGCCGCCAGCCGCGTCGAGGCTTCGTCCTTGCCATCCAATACCTCTTTTGACACGTCTTCCAGCATTGTTGCCCTGGCTGCCGCCGCTGGCCCGCGTGCCACCCAGGCCACTGCCGCGCCGTTGCAGTGGGAACGCGCGTCACGCGACCAGGTCAGCGACCTGATGGCGAAAAATTTTGCAGCGCAAGGTGCCAGTGGCCGTTTCAGCGGACTGGGCGCGGCGCTGCTGGACCAGTTGAAGGGCGGCGCGACCCAGCTGTCGCAGACGGCGCAGCGCGCGCCAGGCGGCGTGCCGGCCGATACCTATGCCGGGCTCGCCACTGGTGTGTCGGGCGCCTTGCACGGCATGGGCAGCGACAAGTTCAGCCTGGGCATCACCACCAGAGGCGGGGTCGAGGTGAAGCTGTCGCTCGACAGCGACGGCGACGGCCTGGCCGTGCAGATGACGGCCAGCGGCGACCTGTCCGAGGACGAAACGCGGGCGCTGGGCAAGCTGGCCACGGCGTTCCAGGCGGCCATCGACGGCATGGCGCAGGACCCGCCGCAGATCAGTCTGGGCGGCCTGATGCAGTTCGACAGCAAACAGCTGGCCTCGCTCGACCTGCGCGCGCAGGTAGGCCTGAACACGGAACCGCCCAGCGTGCAGACGCTGTCGTTCCAGGCCGACGCCACGCAGCGCAAAGTCAGTTTCAGCGGCGCCGCCGGCAGCCTGGACGTGAAGGTCGATGCCGGCAAGCCGGCCAGCCTGGGCAGCGCGGAGCAGCAGGCGCGCGCCATGAAAAGCTATATGGGCCAGTTCGACCAGGCGGCCACGCGCGGCCATGCGGACGGCGCCCTGATGACGCTGTTCAAGGATACCTTCAGCACCCTGCACAGCACGGTGGGCGATGCATCGCAGCTGAGTCTGGGCGGCACCGCGCCCGGCAAGTGGCAGCTGGCCGCGCAGGACAGCGCACTGCTGACTGGCCTGGCCGATTTTTCGGCGTCCGTTTCGCAAACGCCGAAGATGGAGAACCCGATGCGCCTGTCCGAGCAGGATGCGTTTGCCTATGAAGTGGGGCAGAGCACCAGCATCGGTGGCCGTAGTATCGATGAGCGCGCCATTTCGCAGAAGCAGACGTCCAGCCTGAACGCCAGCTTCCATATGCCGCTGGTCGCCGGCACCTCGCTGAACCTGACCACCGCCGCCGAGTCGCAGAACTACACGTATCACCAGATCGACGACCAGGCCAGCAGCGACGCCAATATCGTCTACCAGGATGGCAAGCTGGCCAAGGCGACTCTTGAGCAGTCGTCGAGCCAGTCGACCCGCATCCAGCGCTACGAGATGGGCAAGCTGAAGTCGGACCTGACCACGCCGAGCGAACATTCGCTGCTGCGCGACCTGGTGTCGGCGCTGGCGCCGTACCAGGCGGGGCAGACGCATCTGAATGCGGAGCAGAAGGCGCAGCAGCGCACGCTGATGCTGCGCGAGCTCAATGACGATGTGTTTTTGAAGGCGGACGCGGGGCGCTGAAAGTCAAAAAGCCCATCCTGTTGGCGGGATGGGCTTGTGTATTGCGGCGCGATGGCTCACGCCTTGGCCTTGCTTTGCCGTATCGCGTAGCCGATGCCCAGCACGCCCAGCCAGACCGGGATCAGATACACGGAAATGCGCAGGCCCGGCGTCAGGAACATGATCACCAGGATGCCGGCCAGGAACGCCAGGCACAGGTAGTTGGTGAGCGGATAGCCCAGGCTCTGGAACGCGGTGGTCTTGCCTTCCAGTTTTTTCTGCGCGCGGAAGCGCAAGTGGATCCAGCTGATCATGGCCCAGTTGATGATCAGGGCCGACACCACCAGTCCCATCAGCACTTCGAACGCTTCGCCGGGCATGAAATAATTGACCACCACGCAGATGCCGGTCGCCAGCGCCGACACGCCCAGCGCCACCAGCGGCACGCCGCGGCGGTTCAGGTGCAGCAGTGCGCGCGGCGCATTGCCCTGCTTGGCCAGGCCGAACAGCATGCGCGTGTTGCAGTACACGCCGCTGTTATACACCGACAGGGCGGCCGTCAGCACCACCACGTTCAGGGCGGTGGCCACCAGGTTGCTGTCGAGCGCATGGAAGATCAGCACGAACGGGCTGCCGCCGGTGACCACGTTCTGCCACGGGTACAGCGACAGCAGAATGCCCAGCGCGCCGATATAAAAGATCAGGATGCGGTAGATGGCCTGGTTGGTGGCGCGCGGAATCGTGGTGCCGGGATCGTCCGCTTCGGCGGCCGTGATGCCGACCAGTTCCAGCCCGCCGAACGAGAACATGATCACGGCCATCGCCATCACCAGACCCTGCCAGCCGTTCGGAAAAAAGCCGCCGTGCTGCCACAGATTGGCGACGGTGGCCTGCGGGCCGGCGTCGCCGGACGCCAGCAGGTAGGCGCCGAACACGATCATGCCGATAATGGCCACCACCTTGATCAGCGCAAACCAGAATTCCATCTCGCCGAAGGCTTTCACGTTCAGCAGGCTGATGGCGTTGATCACGCAGAAGAACACCAGCGCCGAGACCCAGGTGGGCACGTCCGGCCACCAGTACTGCACGTAGATGCCCACAGCCGTCAGCTCGGCCATGCTGACCAGTACATACAGCACCCAGTAGTTCCAGCCCGACAGGAAGCCGGGCAGGTGGCCGCAATATTTGTCGGCAAAGTAGCTGAACGATCCCGCCACCGGTTCATCGACCACCATCTCGCCCAGCTGGCGCATGATCAGGAAGGCGATCACGCCCGCGATGCCATAGCCGAGCAGCACGGACGGGCCCGCCATCTTGATGGTTTGCGCGATGCCCAGGAACAGGCCCGTGCCGATCGCGCCGCCCAGGGCGATCAGCTGGATATGGCGGCTTTTCAGCCCGCGCTTGAGTTCCGTCGTTTCGGTGCTGCTGACTGCCGTCATCTTGTTTTATCCTGTTTTCATGGGTGGCCAAGGCCAGTGATTCTAATGCATGAGCTGGATAAACAGCAGGGAAAACGATGCTGCACTGCGGGGGCGCAATTCTGCATCCCGCCTCGCCGCATTCAGGCCGGCCTGCTGCCGACGACCGCCGGCTCGTAGACGGCCAAAAACTCGGGCGGCAAGCGCCGCGCGCGGCCGCTGCTCAATTCGATGCAAATCAGCTCCCAGCGTCCGCGCACCACGGTGGCGCCATCGCTGTCGCGTACCAGCTGGAAGCGCCGCTCCATGCTCGACCGCCCGTCGCTGGCGCACAGCCAGGTGGACAGGCTCAGCGCCTCGCCTTCATGGGTGGGCAGCAGGTAGTCGTATTCGCCGCGGCGGATTGCCATCGCCCGGTCGAGCCGGCGGTAATCGTCCAGGTCCAGTCCCAGCGCTTTTGAGTGGTGCCAGGCGACATGTTCGCACCAGCGCACATACACGGCGTTATTGGTGTGTCGCAGGCCATCGATATCGCCGGCCTGCGGCGTGACGGCGACGGTGTGCGGCTGCGGATAGTCCCAGTTCAAGTGGCGTCCCTTCATGATCGTGAGTCGATCGGGGATTGTACTGTCCGCTGCGCGGCCAGGCACGATTTTTACCCTTGATGTATGATGCATCATAAATTGAAAGATGCTGACATGACCCATCAACTCGATCATCTGTCTCACGCCAACCTGGGCAAATCCGTCCATGCGCGGCTGCGCGAGGCGCTGGCGGCCGGGCGCTTTCGGCCCAACGACCGGCTGCGCATCCGCGAGCTGGCGCTGCAGCTGGGTACCAGCGTCACGCCCGTGCGCGACGCCATGCTGCAGCTGGTGCAGGAGGAAGCGCTGGTGCTGCGCTCGCCGCGCGACTTTCGCGTGCCGGTGCTGAGCGTCAAACGCTATCTGGAAATCCGTGCCCTGCGCGTGGAACTCGAAGGGCTGGGCGCGGCGATGGCGGCGCAGCAGGCCGACGCCGCCACGCTCGATCATCTGGAACAGCTGCTGCTGGCCAATGAAGTGGCGATTGCGCGCCAGGACCTGGCCGGCGCGCTGCAATGCAACCAGGCGTTTCACCTGGGGCTGGCGCAGGCGTCGGGCATGCCGACATTGAAACGCTTTGTCGACCATCTGTGGATGCAGACGGCACCGCTGATCGCCGCCGGCTATGCAGCCTTCACGCCCACCATGCGGGTCGGGCATCACCGCGCCATTATCGATGCGCTGCGCGCGCGCGACGGCGAGGCGGCGCGGCAGGCGATGGCGCGCGACATCCTCGATGGCGGCGCGCAACTGCTGGCCTATGTGGGGCAGATGGAGCAGGGCGCCACCGTATACGAACAGGAAAAGGAAGAAGATGAATAATCTGGAACATGAGAACGAGCAGAAGACCGCCATCGTCACGGGCGCCAGCCGCGGCATCGGCCACGCCGTCGCCGAGCGCTTTCGCAGCCTGGGCTGGCGCGTGATCACCGTCTCGCGCAGCCCGATCCCGCTCGGCTGCCCGCGCAGCCAGGAGCACAACACGCACTTCTGCATGGATCTGTCCGACCTGAGCCAGATCGGGCAGATGGTCGACATGCTGCGTCCGATGCTGGTGGGCGGCAAGCTGCACGCGCTGGTCAACAATGCGGGCGTGTCGCCGAAAGGGCCGGGCGGCACGCGCGTCAATTCGCTGACCACCGACATGCAGACGTGGCAGGAGATGTACAACACCAATTTCTTTGCGCCGCTGGCGCTGACGCGCGGTTTTGCGCAGGAACTGTCGACCGCGCACGGCTCGGTGGTCAACCTGTGCTCGATCGCCGGCTACCGCGTGCATCCGTTCGCCGGTTCGGCCTATGCCAGCTCGAAGGCGGCGCTCGCTTCCCTGACGCGCGAAATGGCCAACGACATGGCGCCGATGAACGTGCGCGTCAACGCCATCGCGCCAGGCGAAATCGACACGGCCATCCTGTCGCCCGGCACTTCCCACATTGTCGACACGCAGATCCCCATGCGCCGCCTGGGCACCACGGCCGAGGTGGCCGACCTGGTGGAATTTTTGTGCAGCGAACGGGCCTCGTATATTACCGGCGCCGAGATTCCGATCGATGGCGGACAGCGGATCTGAAGGCTGGAGTCCGACCCGCAATGCCGCCAACGCAGAGGTCATTGCCAACGGTGGCGGGGCTCTGACCCCGGCTGTCATGCGGCCTGGTCTGGCGGGCGACATCAAATCGGGGGCTGGCTACAATAACAATCTTGTACGACGAGGCTGCTTCCGGCAGTCCCGCTTCGTGTATCCCCACTTATACAGGAGTCAACAAGATGAATCTACGCAGCCTGCTTTCCTCCGTCCTGATTGGCGCCGTCGCCAGCGCCCGTTCGATGACGCCGATGGCCACCATTGCGGCGGCCCGCCTGGCCGGGCGCCATACCACCGGCCAGCTGGTCTTGCTCGACCGTCCCGTATTCAAGGCCGGCGCGCTGGTAATGGGCGCCGCCGAACTGTATGGCGACAAGATGAAGACGGCGCCCGACCGCACCGTGTTCCTGGGCCTGCTGGCGCGCGTGCTGAGCGCCGGCATTGCCGGTGCTGCATTGGCGCCCGAGGGACGCGAAAAGACGGGCGCGGCGGTCGCGGTCGCCACGGCCGTGCCGCTGGCCTACCTGACGCTGGCCGGCAGGAAGGAAGCCATGGCGCGCATCGGCCAGACCAAAAGCGGCCTGATCGAGGATGCACTGATCGTGGCGGCAGGCGTTGCCATCGTGGCCTTGTCGACCAAACCGAAGTAGTCCATTGACAGGCCGGATCGACACCGCGCACCTGCTATTGGCGCATGCTGCTGCCGATGCCGGCCCATCCTGATCAGTGCGCGTCCAGCTGCGCCTGCAAGGCGGCCACGACCAGCGCATGGTCGTCTGCCTGCGCCAGGCCCGACACGGTGACCGTTCCCACCATGCCCACGCCCCGGATCATCAGCGGAAAGGCGCCGCCATGGGCCGCATATTCCATCGTGTCGAGGTATGCGACGTCTTCGAACGTCTTGCCCTTGCTTTTGTAGCTCATCCCCATCGCATACGAACTGCGCGCAAAGCGCTGCACGGTATTGTTCTTGCGCCGTATCCAGTCGGCCTGGTCCGGCGTGGCGCCGCTCATCGCGTAGTGGAACAGCACCTGGCCGTTGCGCGTGATATTGACAGTGACGGCCTTGGCCTGCTTGCGCACTTCTGCGACGATCCACAGGCCGACGGCCAGCGCGGTGTCGCTGTCGAAGCGGTCGAATTGCAGGGTTTCTTCCTGTTGCGCCAGGGTGAGCAATAAATCGTCGTACTGTTCCATGTGTGATCGGGTAGAAGTGGGTCGTAGCGCTACTGTAACCGACGCCACGCCTTTTTTCACGGCGCGCTAGAATACGCGCATGAACCTGTCCCTGTTTGACGATGACGATTACGCCGCCATCGGCCCCGCGCCGCTGGTGCCGGGCACGACCGCTTCGACCCTGCTGCGCGGCTTTGCGCTGCCGGCAGTCACGCAACTGCTGCAGGGACTGGACGCCATCGTGCAGGCGGCGCCCCTGCGCCATATGGCCACGCCGGGCGGACTGCGCATGTCGGTCGCGATGAGCAATTGCGGCCAGCTGGGCTGGGTAACGGACGCGCGCGGCTACCGCTATGTGCGCCAGGACCCGGCCAGCAGCGAGCCCTGGCCGGCCATGCCGCCTGGCTTCCTGCAACTGGCGCAGGATGCGGCGCAGGCTGCCGGCTACCCCGGTTTCCTGCCGGACGCCTGCCTGGTCAACCGCTACCTGCCCGGCGCACGCATGGCGTTGCACCAGGACAAAGACGAGTGCGACTTCACGGCGCCCATCGTTTCCGTCTCGCTGGGCCTGCCTGCCACCTTCCTGTTCGGCGGCAACGCGCGCAGCGACAAGGCGGTGCGTATCGCGCTCGTGCATGGCGACGTGGTGGTCTGGGGTGGCGCCGACCGCCTGCGCTTCCATGGCGTGGCGCCGCTGAAGGACGGCGAGCATGCGCTGCTGGGATCGCAGCGCATCAACCTCACCTTTCGCAAAGCCTTATAGGCACTTGCTAGCGCGCCATCGACGTATCGAGCGCCTGCGCAAACGCGATATGGTTGCCGTCCGGGTCGGTCAGCATGATGGTGCGCACCTGCGGCGTGGAGCTGAGCGCGCCATGCGCCACGCCGACCAGCTGCAGATGGCTGGCCAGCGCCCCGATATCGTCGACGGCCAGCGTTACCGAGCCGCCGCCGGCGCGGTCCGGCTGCTGGTACAACTGCAGCCAGCCGCCCCGCTCAAACTGCCACTCGGCCACTTCCGGCATCGGCCGCGATGCCGCGGGTTTGCCCAACAGGCGGGCATACCACAGGGAGGAGGCTGGCAGGTCGCTGACGGCCAGGCTGGCAATCGCGTTCACGATGGTCATGGCGGACTCGCTTTCTTGATAGTGAAAACTGGAATCAAAAAGTGCCTTGCTTTTGCCAATTCTAGCCTACACTGAAAACCATTCAAGCTTGCGGAGGTGCATGATGGGGCAGAAAATCGATCAGGATAGCGCGCTGGAAGCGGAACTGGAGCGCGAACGGCAGGAGCATGACCTGCTTGACGAAGAGAAAATGGGCATGGGCGAGCTGGAAGAAGAGCGCATGAAACCGCGGCGCTTCCCGGTCGAACCGAAGGAAGAGCGCGCCTGAGCCGGTGGTGGCAGGCGAAATGGTGCTGGCATGGCAGGCAGCGCGTCGGTACAATTTCGCTTTGCCATCTGCCCTAGCTCCGGAGGCCCATGAAATTCCGTTTTGCCGCATCAGCACTGATCGCGTTTGCTTTCAGCATCTCGACCAACGCCCAGGCCGCCACTATCTGTACCGCCATGGGTGACGCCGCCACGGGCGCCGTGGTACTGCAGGAAGGTAACTGCATCGAGCGCGTTACGCCTGCCTCCACCTTCAAGATCGCGCTCAGCCTGATGGGCTATGACGCCGGTTTCCTCAAGGACCAGCATGCGCCGCGCCTGCCCTACCAGCAGGGATATGTGGATTGGGGCGGCGATGCTTGGCGCCAGGATACCGATCCGGCGCGCTGGATGCAGTATTCGGTGGTCTGGTATTCGCAGCAGATCACGCAGGCGCTGGGCGCGGCGCGCTTTCAGAAATATACGCGCTCGCTCGGCTACGGCAATGCCAATGTAGCTGGCGACCCGGGCAAGGACAACAGCCTGGAGCGTTCCTGGATCAGTTCCTCCCTGAAAATCTCGCCGCTCGAGCAACTGGGCTTCCTGCGCAGACTGGTCAACCATCAACTGCCCGTCAGCCGTGCCGCCATCGACGAGACCGCGCGGCTGACGCGCCTGGCGGATTTGCCTGGCGGCTGGCAGCTGCATGGCAAAACGGGCGCGGCCTTTCCGCGCAAGCCCGACGGCAGCTTCGATGAAGCGCATGGCTATGGCTGGTTTGTCGGCTGGGCCAGCAAGGGCGAGCGCACCTTTGTCTTTGCGCGGCTGGTGCAGGATGAGCAGGCGGGCCAGCAGTCGGCGGGCCTGCGCACGCGCGAGGCGATGATCCGTGAATTGCCAGCCATGCTGGAACAGGCGCAGCAGTAAGTTTCTTCTGCTGTGTTCCGCCAGGCTATGCCTGCGCCCTATATACTTGCCGAAACGGATATTCCGGCAACAGACAAGGGCAAGGCATGGCATCAGGCATGGAGCAGTTTCGGGCGAAAGCAAAACAATGGACGGCGCGCGGCAAGGATCAGGCGGCGCGCCTGGCCCGGCATGGCGGTGCCCGCCTGGCAGCGTTATACGGACGCGGCCATGCACACCTGATGGCCTTGCCGGCGGGACGGCGCGCGCTGGTGATGGCCTTGTGGTCTTTTCTGGCCGTGCTGGCGCTGCTGGTCGCCTACCTGTTGCTTCTGATTCCCTTGACGCCCAGCATCCACGACCTGCGCCAGGCGCGCACGGCGGCGCCCAGCACCATGGTGGCGGCCGGCGGCCAGGAACTGGCCCGCTTCGACCAGGGCCTGCAGGAGCGCGTCACGTTGAAGGATATTTCGCCGAACGTGGTCAGCGCCCTGATCGCCACCGAAGACCACCGTTTTTATGATCACCACGGTGTCGACTTCAAACGCCTGGCCGGCGCCATGTTCCACAGCCTGACGGGCGATCCGCAGGGCGGCTCGACCATTACCCAGCAGCTGGCACGCAATATGTTTCCGGTCGAAATAGGCCGCTCGCGCAGCCTGAACCGCAAGCTCAAGGAACTGATCACGGCGCTGAAGATCGAGGCGACCTACAGCAAGACCGAGATCCTGGAGGCCTATCTGAACACGGTACCGTTCCTGTACAACACCTTCGGCATCGAAATGGCGGCCCGCACCTATTTCGACAAGTCCGCCGCGCGGCTCGATATCCTGGAAAGCGCGACCCTGGTCGGCATGCTCAAGGGCACGAATTACTACAACCCGGTTGGCAATCCCGAACGTTCGCTGCAGCGCCGCAACGTGGTGCTGGGCCAGATGCGCAAGCACGAGGTGATCGACGAGGCGCGCTACAAACAGCTGATCAAGCGGCCGCTGCGCCTGCACTTCGAGCGCCAGAGCGAACGCGCGCAAACCGACAGCCATTTCACGGCCTATGTGCGCAAATGGCTGATCGACTGGGCCGATGAAAACGACTACAACCTGGAACTCGACGGCCTGATCGTGCACACCACGCTGGACATGGACCTGCAGCAGGCGGCCGAGCGCGCCGTCGAACGCCAGGCCAATGCGCTGCAGGCGATCGCCGACGTGGAATGGGCGCGCGCCGGCGTGCCGTCGTCCACCTCGACCGGCATGTTTGCCTCGATGCAATCGGGCAGCGTGCCGTTCGATTACTTCTGGAAAACGCATCCGGCCCTGCTTGACGCGTTCGTGCGCGAGTCCGGCGAATACCGCAAGCTGGTGGCCGCCGGCAGTGCGCCCGACGAGGCGCTGGCCCAGATGAAGGGCGAGCGCGCCTTCATGAGCGCCCTGCGCAAATCGAAAACGCGGCTGCAGGCCGGGTTCGTGGCGATGGACCCGACCACTGGCGCGCTGCGCGCCTGGGTCGGCAGCCGCGACTTTGCGCGCGAGCAGTTTGACCACGTGGCCCAGGCCGCGCGCCAGCCCGGTTCCACCTTCAAGCCCATCGTGTATGGCGCTGCGCTGGAAAAGGGCCTCAGTCCCGAACACGTGTATCGCGATGAAGTGATGGACATCAAGGCGGCCGACGGCACCAAATGGCGCCCGACCGACATGAGCGGCACCACCGGTCGCGACATGACCATGCGCGACGGCCTGGTGTACTCGAAAAACACCATCACGGCGCAGGTGATGCAGGATGTCGGCCTGCCGCCGATTATCAAGCTGGCGCGCGCGCTGGGCGTGCGTGACAGCAAGCTCGCTTCGGTGCCGTCGCTGGCGCTCGGTACCAGCCCCGTCACCTTGCTGGAAATGGTCAACGCCTATGCCAGCATCGCCGCGCAGGGCCAGGCGCGCATGCCGTATGTCGTCACGCATATCACCGACCGCGACGGCAAGCTGATCGCCCGTTTCGGCGAAGACAAGCCGAAACAGGCCATGTCGGTCGAGTCGGCCAATACCCTGACCGACATGATGCGCGGCGTGATTGACCGTGGCACCGGCACGGCCATCCGCAACCGCTTCGGCGTGCGCTCCGACGTGGCCGGCAAGAGCGGCACCACGCAGAACAATGCCGACGGCTGGTTCATCCTGATGCACCCGGAACTGGTGGGCGGCGCCTGGGTCGGCTTCAACGACGCGCGCGTCACCATGCGCAGCAACTACTGGGGCCAGGGCGGCCACAACGCCGTGCTGGTAGTGGGCGACTTCTTCAAGACGGCGCTCGATACGGGCAAGCTGTCGCGCGACGCCATCTTCCCGGGCGGCAAACCACCGCCGCCACCGCGCCGCATCGAAGCGATGGAGCCGGAAAACGAGCCGGTGGAAGAGGGCGGCGACATGCAGCAGGAAGGCGCGCCGGCCGCGCCGCTGGCCATGCCGCCCGAAGACAATGGCGGGCAGGAGTCGAATGGGCGGGCCGTGCCGCAGGATGTGCCGGCGCCGCTGCCGGTGCCGGCGTTCCCGGTGCCGCAACCGCAGGGCTGAGCGGCTTTTCCAAGGACCTCTGCATGAGCAGCATCGCATTCAAGCACGGCGACATGATTACCGATATCGGCTTCGATATCGTGCTGCACTCGCTGCTGTCCACGGTGGCGCTGCATCTGGAAGGCGGCAACTGGGGTGGGCGGTTTCCGCTGATTATGTGCAAGCTGTACCGGGGCAAGCTCGATGCGCAAGATGCAGTTGCCGCCTTGCGCGAGCTGCAGGCAATGCAGGCAGGCCTGGCCAGCCTGAGTCCGGACCAGGTCGTGTGGGATATCAACGACCTGGCGCGCCAGCCGCCGTGGGGCAAGGCCATCAATCCCGGCACCACCTCGATGGCCAACTACCACGCCACCGTGGAGAGCACCAACCTGCTGGACGAGATGCTGGCCTGCGTGGCGGCGCTCGAACAACAGGGCGGCGTGCTGGAGATTATTCCGTTTGACGGCATCGAGCCGTTTTATTACGTGAGCTGAACGTGCCAAGCGCCAGAATTACCATTTTGGCTGGCGTGACCATCGCAGCACCTTGGCAAGCCTGACCCTCACCGTCTGATCCTCACCCGTTTCATACTCCAGCCACAGTACGCCTTCTTCGATGCTGATCCATGCGTCGACAATACGCGTGTCAAACGGCGTCGCCGTATCCTTGATATCGATTTTCATCCGTCCGGACTCAACCGTTAGCGCACGTATCACCCGTGTGGTTCGCTGTGTGAACTCGATGAAATAGGCGTGATCGGATTTCTTGCTCATTTGAAGTTTTCTAAATTTTTTCAAATATTACTATATAAATTTTTTTGGCGCGCAAGAAAGACGAACACATCCTTAACTTTACGGCATTATAAAAATTTCCATATGGAAATATTAATTCAAATAGGAAAGATCATTCGCATATTGTCTTCATCTTAAAAAAATTTCACTCAGGAAAAATTTGTTTCATCGAAAAGTATTTTTGTTCGGAATATCCATTTGATTTAATTGCAACAAAAATCATGTTTACATTATTTTAATTTGATCTATATCAATACTTTTTGTGCTGATAATTTTTCGGTAATTCTTACTGCTAGGATACGAACTCTGCACTGTTTCGAGCGAGCGATTCATGCTGAAAAACAACGAAAATTTCCTATTAGAAAATGCTGTCGATGGCAGTCCGGCCGCCTTTAAAATATTGTTTTTTAAATATAAGCCACGGGTAAAGCGATTGGTGAGCCAATATGTAAAGAATCCGCAGGATGCTGACGATATAGTGCAGAGTGTTTTTATAAAGGCATTTCAGGGTTTGAAACGATTTCGTGGGGATTGCGCCTTTTTTACATGGTTATTCTCGATCACCATGAATTGTATAAAAAATGATCGTGAAGGCAGAATGAAAATCGGTCGCGAGCTGGTTTATCTGGTTGAGGTAGACGACCATTTGATCGATCAGGCAGGCTTGCTGGATGAAGACGATCCTGAAGCGATATGCATTGCCAGGGAATCCATTATTGAAATAACCAAATTGATCGACGATTTGCCGTCATTTTTAAAGATGGTTTTATTGCTGCGTGAGAACGAAGGGATGCCTTACGACGAAATTGCCGCGAGGGTGGGCTGCCCTATAGGAACAGTAAGAAGCCGTATCCATCGCGTAAGGTCAGAGATGCGAAAGATACTGGAAGAAGAATGAGCCCGGTCGCCATGAGGAAGGTTGCCCCGGCGCAGGATGGCAGGGTATTTACCCTAATGATATGAACTTACATGGAAAATGAAAACATTATCGGTCACACCGATCAGCTGGAGATGGATCGCCGCCGACGGATCGACGCGCTCACCGCGCAAAAAATAGACGTGGCGATTATCTTCCAGGAGATGCTGGGTACTGCGGTGGCGGCGAAATATTTGTACGAGAATGATGTGTCATTGGCGGTTGCATTACGCGTATTGGTGCACACTCGCAGAAAAGATCCCTCGCCACCGAAAATGATCGGCATGTCGGTGCCCCCGGAAACAGCTGTTTTATCCGGACAAGTGGCAAGGGAAGCCCCGAAAAAAATACCCGGAACCGCGGCGCCTGCGGATGACGGCCGCGATCAATAAGGCAATCGCACGCTCAAGGTCCGCCATTCCCGCCGACGGCCGCATACACCTGACCGGTTGCATAGCTCGATTCACCGGACGCCAGCAACACATACACGCCCGCCAGTTCGGCCGGCTGTCCCGGACGGCCCAGCGGCGTGTCCTTGCCGAAGGTGGGCAGCTTGTCGGGTGGCTGGCCGCCGGTCACTTGCAGCGGGGTCCAGAACGGACCGGGCGCGACGGCGTTGACGCGGATGCCCTTGCTGGCCAGCTGCTTGGCCAGTCCTTTGGTAAAGATCATGATGGCGCTCTTGGTGGCTGCGTAGTCGAGCAGGTTTTCGCTCGGATCGTAGGCATTCACGGACGAGGTGTTGATAATGGCCGAGCCGGCTTTCATCAGGGGGACTGCCGCCCTGGTGATCCAGAACATCGCATACACATTGGTCTTGAAGGTTTCGTCGAAATGCGCGGTGCTCATCTCGGTGATCGAGTCGGCCGAGAACTGGCGCGCCGCGTTGTTGACGAGAATGTCGAGGCCGCCCAGCGCCTTGGCCGCGTCCGCCACCAGTTTCTGGCAGAACGCTTCGTCCTTGATGTCGCCGGGAATGGTGACCGCCTTGCGGCCTGCGGCGCGGATCAGCTGCGCCACTTCGCGCGCGTCTTCCTCTTCGGCCGGCAGGTAATTGATGGCCACGTCGGCGCCTTCGCGCGCAAAGGCGATGGCGGCGGCGCGGCCTATGCCCGAGTCGCCGCCCGTAATCAGGGCGCGGCGGCCCGCCAGGCGGCCCGAGCCCTTGTAGCTGGTTTCGCCATGGTCGGGGCGCGGATTCATCTTGCTGGTGAGGCCGGGCCACGGTTGCTGCTGGATGGCAAATGGCGGCTGGGGATATTGCGTGACGGGATTGGGCGGCACGCCGGCCGGGCGCGCGGCGCCACCCGATTGCGCCATGGCCGGTGCGACGACCGATGCGAGTGCGCCGGTGGCGGCCACGCCGACGAAGTTGCGGCGCGAGCGGTTGGTGTTATCAGCATCCATGAGTTGACCTTTCTTGTAAGCATGCGTGGAGAGAATGGCAAGCAAGGTCAAGCATGCGGTAGTGCGCGCTGAACTACCGTACGGTAACTCACATGTGAGTGATTTTGCTATCTGGCATCATTCAGCCTGGTGAAAGCAGCGGCAAACGCCAGTGCTGCCGCTTGCACGCGCGGCGCACCGACATCGAAAGTGCAGTGCTGCAGGGCAGGTGCCGGTGCCAGGCCCGTCGCGGCCAGCGTGACTTCGGCGGCCAGCGCGCTGAGCATGCCATCCAGCATTACTTCCGGCATGTTCAGCGCCGCATTGTCCGCATGCCCCGCGTCGAGCACGCTGGGCGCGAACGCCATCGAGCGCGCGCCATGGCGGATCGCCTCGCGCATGGCCACTCGGGTGGCACGGCGCAGCACGTCGGACGTCAGCAGGTCCGGATCGCCAAGGCCGATGACCAGGATCGCGCGCGGCACCATTGCCGGCGGCGGCGTGGTGATCAGCAGCGTTTCCATCGGCTGCGCGCGAAAGGCGCCATCGGCGCGCAGCCGTGTCAGCTGGCCAGCGAGCGCCTGGTCCAGGCCCAGCAGGCCGCCGGCGACAGGCGCGCCGGCCACCTCATGTTCAAACATGCAGGCCACGCTCAGGTCGACTTCGGCCAGGGCCGGTCCCCAGGCGACGACGTCGAACACGACGCCATGGGCGGAGCCGATCTGGTGGCGTACCACGGTACGGGATGGTGGCATGGCGGTCATGGCAGCAACTTTCTTTGCATAAGACGATGCGCTCAGCTTAACCGCGCACGGCGCCGCCGGCACCTGCCAGAAGGCAGGCCGTGCGTCACACCGTGTTGCGCATCAACCCCGCATGGCCCACGAACACCTGCAGCGCAGGCATGGTCTGTTCATGCAGCGCTTCCAGTTCTTTCTGCAGTACGGGCGTGACCGCGAGCACGCCGTCAGGCTGTTTGCGCACCGGCAAGCCCAGCGCCTGCGCCATCTCGACCGGGTAGTTGGTAAAGTCGCCATACGGGCGCTTGCCGTCGACGGACGGCGTGGGCCAGTAGCCTTCGGCCAGGTAATCCTCCGCAGCCATGCCCAGCATTTCCAGCGGCATCCACGCCTGGCGGCGCAGCAAGGTCAGATGCCGTCCGGAAAAGGCAAAGCCGGTGTTGCCCAGCGCATAGGTACCCGGCTTGAGGTTGGCCATCTGCACGAAATGCGGCAGCAGCAGCGCCGCTTCCATCAGGCGCTGCGCCGCTGTTGCCGCATCCTTGCCGCCGGTCGCCTGCATCGCCAGCGCAAGCGTGTCGCCTTCGCCCAGCGGGTGTTCCGGGTTGAGCATCGGCGCGCCGCTTTCGACCGGCGACCAGTCGATCCGGAAACGCCGTATCAGGGCAAGGTGCTGGACATTCAAGACCTGGGGCAAGGGTGCTTCGATGGTCGCCAGGATGCGCCGGCGCACGGTGCCGGACAGGCCGGTTTGCGCCGCGCGCGCCAGCACCGGCGAACACAGCAGAACGCTGGCCAGGCGCAGCATCTGGCGCCGCATCACGGTTTCGCTGCGGCTTGTTTCACTTGCTGCTGCTGGAACTCGATGCGGTTGTTCTGGTAATCCCATTTATTGTAGGGACCGAACACGCGCAGGTTTTCCTTGCTGACGGCATTGCCCTGCTCGCGTTTCATGCGCCGTACCAGGGCCGGGTCGGTCAGGGGCGCGGTGGTGGGCGCGAAGACATCGTGCCGCACGCTGGCCTTGGCGTCGTAACCGCGCGAGATCATGGTCAGCTTGCGCGTGGCCGGGTCAAAATACAGGCGCATGGAGTCCGTGTTCATGTCCTGCAGGTACAGGCCGTCATCGCGCCGCTGGGCGTAGAAGAAATCGCTGCAGACGGCTTTTGGCTCGCGCTTCCATTCGCAGGCGAACAGGATCAATAAATGCTTGTCGTCGAGCGGCTTGATCGAAATGCGGCCCTTGGTATAGCCCCATTTGCTGGCCGGCACGGTGGTCGACGAAGCAAGATCGTAGTCGCCGGCGATATCCGTGTTGGCGGTTTGCGCCGCTGCGTTGAACGAGGAGAAGAGGGCGGCTGCCGCCAGGGCAAGTGCACGGGGTGTGCTGCGAAATGAAATCATGATCGAGACAAGAAAGGAAAGTTGCCATATTCTATATGGCAACGTTTCCTCAGGCGCGCGCGTTTGGAAGCGCTTGAGCCGCTTACGCCAGCCTGCTCAGTTCCGCCACGTCAATCTTGACCACCTTGTCGCCGACGGCGGCGACCAGTTGCTTGAAATGCGGCGTGGCTTCATGCTCCGTCAGGGCTGCCTTGTCCGCCCACTCTTCCAGCATGATAAAGCGCGTGGGCGTCTTGTTGTCCAGGTGCAGTTCGTAGCGCAGGCAGGCGCTCTCTGCGCGGCTCGGTGGCACCACCGCTTCGAGCGCGGCGCGCACGGCGGCGATATGGTCGGGTTGGGCATCGATGGTAGCGACGACGATCAGGGTCATGGTATTCCTTGTGATGAGGGTGGGCGCAGCGCTTGCTGCGCGGGCAGCAGGAGCTTAGCGCATCTGGCGCAGGTTTGCCCGACCCTGCCGAGATTCGGTTTTTATGCCGCCTGCAGCGCGGCGATCTGCCCGAACGCGGCGGCCATGGCCTGCGTTTTCACCTCCTCGCTGACCTTCAGTCCCTCGGCGCGCACGATGTCAAATTGCGTCACGCCGACAAAGCCGAAGAAGCTTTTCAGATAGTTTTCCTGGTGGTCGAGGCTGGCCATCGGCGTGCCAGGCGTGTATATGCCGCCACGCGCCGAGGCGACGATCACGCGCTTGGCGCCCAGCAGGCCTTCGGGGCCGTTGGCGCCATAGGCAAACGTCTTGCCCGGCACGGCCAGCGCGTCGAGCCACGATTTCAGTTGAGTCGGAATGCTGAAGTTGTACAGCGGCGCGCCGATCACGATCACGTCGGCTGCCAGCACCTGCTCGAGTGCGGTGGCCAGTGCGGCGGCGTCTTCTGCGCCAGGTGCGGCGGTAAACTGCGGCAGCGGTTCGGCGGCCAGGTCGCGGTAGACGACTTGCGTGGCCGGTGCGGCCGCCCGCAGGCGCGCGGTAATGGCCGCCGTCAGCTGGCGGGTGGTCGAATGGTCGCCGAGGATGCTCGAATCGATATGCAGGATCTTCATGGTAGGCCTTGTTCAGTAGTGTGTCGAGGGTGGTATCATTTTGTACCTGAGGCTAATATAGTGACTAAAAAATGAACGCACAAGAAGGCACTTTTTCCATACCCGGGCACACCGGTGTGACTGTGGACAGCGCCATGGCGCCGGCCACGCACCTGGAACAGCGCATGCGCGAGGAGGGCGGCTATCCGGCCGTCGCGCATTCCTGCCAGCCGGCGACCGATATCCTGGCGCGCGTGGGCGACAAGTGGAGCGTGCTGGTGGTGATGTTGCTGGGCAATGGCAGCAAGCGTTTCAACGAGATGCGCCGCCTGATCGGCGGCATTTCGCAGCGCATGCTGACATTGACCTTGCGCGGCCTGGAACGCGACGGCCTGGTTACGCGCACGGTGTTTCCCACCGTGCCGCCGCGCGTCGATTACGCATTGACCGACCTGGGCCGCTCGCTGCTGCCGCCGATCAGCGCGCTGGGCCAGTGGGCGTTCGGCCACCGCGCGCAGATCGAGGCGGCGCGGCTGGCGTATGACGCGAAAAATGAGGCTGGGCTGGACGGGTTGGCCTAGGGCCTGCCATCAGCTGCGTGGCCGCTGATCCTCTGGCCGCTGCCGGCATGTCACCTGAGTAGCAATTCGACGAGGGGCCAGGCAGAGCACTACGGAAACAGCAGGGGATCCGGACCGATCCGGCCATTGCGATCCAGGGCCGCGATGGCCGCCATATCATCGTCGCCGAGCACAAAATCGAAGACGTCGAGATTCGAACGGATGCGCTCTGGCGTGACCGATTTCGGGATCGCGATATTGCCAAGTTGCAGCTGCCAGCGCAGGACGATTTGTGCCGGCGTACGATGGTGGCGTGCCGCGATGGCTGCGATGGTCGGATCTGCCAGCGCAGCGCTTTGGCCCAGCGGGCTCCAGGCCTGCGTGCGTATGCCCATGCGCTGATGGACAGCACGCAAGTCGTGCTGCTGGAAAAATGGGTGCAATTCGATCTGGTTCAGGGTCGGCACGATGCCGGTCTCGTCGACCAGGCGCTGCAGGTGTTCTTCAGTGAAGTTGGAGACGCCGATCGAACGCACCTTGCCCGCGTCGCGCGCCTGCGCCAGGGCCTGCCACGTTTCCACATACAAGTCCTGCTTCGGAACTGGCCAGTGTATCAGCAGCAAATCAACATAATCGAGTTTCAGCCGTTTCAGGCTCGCGTCAAGCGCCTGCGCGGTTTTGTGCAAGCCTTGGGCGTCGTTCCAGATCTTGGTCGTGACAAACACGTCTTCGCGCGGCAAGCCAGCCCTGGACAGGCCGGCGCCGACGCCGTCTTCATTCTCGTAGATTGCTGCCGTATCGATATGGCGGTAACCCGCAGCCAGTGCTTCCACGACGGCGGCGCTGGCCTGCTCGGGAGTCGCTTGCCAGACACCGAGTCCGATGGCCGGAATATGGTTGCCGTCGTTCAGTTCGATCAGTTTTTGTGTCGTCATTGTCAGGGAAAGAAAAAATGGGCAGCCGGTTCAGATGCCCGATGGTTGGAATAACTCGATGGCAGCAGGGTATCGCCATCGCCCGTGGCGCCACTGGTGCGCCGTGATGCCCGGTACGCCGTACCTCTGTCATGTGCGTCTGCCGCTGCGCTATCTCGCCTCCTGCCGGTAGCGCGCCGGCGGCAGTTCGAACTGGGTCCTGAAGAAACGGGTAAAGGCGCTTTGCGAGGAGAAGCCCAGGCGGTCGCCGATTTCGGCCACGCTCAGTGTCGTCTCGCGCAGCAGGCGGCGCGATTCGCGGCTTTTGGCGCGCAGTTCCAGCGCGCGGAACGAAGTGTCCTCCTGCTGCAGCTGGCGCCGCAGGGTCCAGCTGTTCATCGCCAGGCCGTCGCACAGGGCCGGCAGCAGCGAGGCGCTGTCGGCCTGCAGGCCATCACTTGTTGCCAGCAGGTCGATGATGGCCTGCTCCACGCGGGCTGAAAACCGCTGGGCGCTGCGCAGCTTGTGCAGTTGCGCCTGCGCGTGCTCCAGCGCATGCGGCGCCAGCAAGGTATTGAAGTGGCGGTACGGCGCGTCGAGCCGGCGCGCATCGAATACCAGCGTATTGCGCGCCTGGCCGTAGCGCGCCGGTGCGCCGAAGCTGTCCGACACGGCAGGCGCAAACCATGGCGCCTTGCCCTGGAAGCTGGCCTCGAATGCCGTCGGCACGCCGTCGTCATAGGCACGCGCCACCAGCGACAGGATCTTGAAGTTGGCCAGCGCCTGCATGGCGCCGCCCTGCGGGCAGAATTCGGACAGGTATTCGATTTCGACGCGGCTGCCATTTTCCCGCATCAGCATGAAATCGAATTCGCCGATCAGGCCGCGCAACTGCAGCAGCTGGTGCAGCGCGTCGCGCAGGGCAGGGCGGTTGAAGCAGACCTGGGCCACTTCCGGAAAGTGCGCCAGCCAGTGCTGTGGCTCGATGTCGAGCATGCCCCGCTGCAGCGGCAGTTGCTGCGCATACGCCACCATGCGCCGGTGGCGCTGCGCATCGATGCGTCCTCCGGGCTCGACGAGCTGCGCGCGCGTGATGCCGGTATGCCGGTAAAAATCGTCCGGGCCATGGCCATCGGCCTCCAGCGCCATCGCGCACTGGCGTGCGATATGGTTCGCCACCGTGCGGGTGTCGGTTTTGTGCATGTCGTCTCCAAAGCCTCTGCGGACTTGTTTGTAGTAATTTTTCACAAATGGTAGCACTTTTGCTGGAAATGTTTGATTGCCGCACGTCAATGTCAAAAATTGTTCACGCCGGTATAAATACTGTCTCGCGCGGTCAAGAAGATGACGACATGGCACGCTATATTGCGTCGGGGCCGGCCTCGATGCCGCGCCCCCAATCACAAAAAACACAATGGAGACAACCATGAACTGCACCATGAAACCGATGGCCCGCGTGGTCGCCGGCAGCTTCGCCGCGCTTGCCCTGGCCGCCTGCGGCAACCACGACACCGTCAGCGAGCAATACACGCAGCCCGTATTCGGCAGCACCAGCTACAGCATACTCAAGGTTGACGGCTATACCTTCAAGGACATGAACCGCAGCGGCAAGATCGAGCCGTACGAGGACTGGCGCCTGTCGGCCGAGGCGCGCGCCGACGACCTGATCGCGCGCATGACGCTCGATGAAAAGGCCGGCCTGATGATGCACGGCACGGCGCCCACGGTGGCCGACCCGACCGGCATCGGCCAGGGCAGCGGCTACGACCTGACGGAGCTGCAGGATCTGATCGTCAAACAGTACGTCAACACCTTCATCACGCGCATGGCTGGCGACTCGGCCAATATGGCGGCGCAATACAACAAGGTGCAGGCGCTGAGCGAGACCTCGCGCCACGGCATTCCGGTGTCGATCAGCACCGATCCGCGCCACCATTTCCAGTACACGGTCGGCGCCAGCGCCAGCACCAATGGTTTTTCGCAATGGCCTGAAACGCTGGGCCTGGCCGCCATCGGCGACGATGCGCTGGTGCGCCGCTTCGGCGATATCGCGCGCCAGGAATACCTGGCCGTCGGCATCACGCAGGCGCTGTCGCCACAGGCGGATCTCGCCACCGAGCCGCGCTGGTCGCGCATCAATGGCACCTTCGGCGAAGACGCCGACCTGGCCAAGCGCATGGTGCAGAACTATATCGAAGGCTTCCAGGATGGCGGTACCGGCCTGCACGATGGCAGCGTGGTGGCGGTCGTCAAGCACTGGGTCGGCTACGGCGCGACGAAAGAGGGGTTTGACGGCCACAATTACTATGGCCGCTACATGACCTATCCGGGCAATAACTTTGCCTATCACGTGAAGCCGTTCGAAGGCGCGTTCAACGCCAGGGCCGCGTCCGTCATGCCGACCTATGCGCTGCCGGACGGCAATATCACGATTGACGGCATCACGCTGGAGCAGGTGGCGGCCGGTTTCAGCAAGACCATGCTGACCGACCTGCTGCGCGGCAAATACGGCTTCGAAGGCGTGATCCTGTCCGACTGGGGCATCACCTCCGACTGCGACGCCAACTGCCGCAATGGCACGCCGGCCGGCGTGGCGCCATCGTTTATCGGCTTCGGCACGCCATGGGGCATGGAAGACGCCACCAAGGCCGAGCGCTATGTCAAGGCCGTCAATGCAGGCATGGACCAGTTCGGCGGCGTGACGGAAGCGCCTTACCTGACGCAGGCGGTGCAGCGCGGCCAGCTGACGGAAGCGCGCATCAACGCTTCGGCGCGCCGCATCCTGGTGCAGAAGTTCAGGCAGGGCCTGTTCGAGCATCCGTTCGTCGACACGGTAAAAGCGGCGGCCACGGTTGGCAAGGCCGACTTCGTCGAAGCGGGCCTGGAAGCACAGCGCCGCTCGCTGGTGCTGCTGGAAAACAAGGACAAGGTCCTGCCACTGGCAAGCACCGTGAAGAAGGTGTACCTGTATGGCATCGACGCGGCCGTCGCCCGCCAGTACGGCTATACCGTGGTGGCGACGCCACAAGAGGCCGACGTGGCGCTGCTGCGCGTGGCCGCGCCGTATGAAATCCTGCACCCGAACTATATCTTCGGCAGCATGCAGCATGAAGGGCGCCTGAACTACGTCGACGGCGACTCCGACTACGAGGCGATCAAGAACGCCGCCCGCCTAGCGCCGAAAACCGTGGTCACCGTCTACCTGGACCGCCCGGCCATTCTCGGCAACGTGCAGGACAAGGCCAGCGCCATCATCGGCAACTTTGGCGTGAGCGACGGCGCGCTGTTCGATGTCCTGACCGGCAAGGCCAAGCCACAAGGCAAGCTGCCGTTCGAGCTGCCGTCGTCGATGGCCGAAGTGCAGGTACAGAAGTCGGACGTGCCGTATGACACGGCGCGGCCGCTGTACAAGTTCGGCTATGGCTTGGGGTATTGATATGGCGTGATGTGCCGGTGGCGTGGGATGACGGCCGTTCAGGCCTGATCCGACCGGCGCCGGTGAATGCTGTGGTGGTGCCGGATTACGCTACGCTAATCCGACCGCCGGCAGCATTCAACTGCGCGATATCTTCCACGCCGGGCGTCAGCCGGGTGGCCGCCGCCAGGTCCTGCACTTGCTGCAGCCGCCTGGCGTCCGGCCAGATCCTCCATCTTCCCGCCCTGATTGACAGCCATGCAGCGCTGGCCGATACTCGCCGCTTCGCTCATGGTTCACCTCAGGAAGGAATCCCCGATGTCCGTACGCCCGCATTTGCGCCAGACCGTGTTTGCCATCGCGCTGGCCAGCGCTTTTTCCATTACAGCCGCGGTGGCCCATGCCGCACCTGTGGCGCCGGCATCCAGCGCCTGGGTCGAAGCGAGCAACCGCAATGCCGCCATCGTGCTCGAAGCGCAGGCAAAATTCTCGCCCGAAAACGCGTCCGACACGGGCCTGCCGCAATACGACGGCCTGGCTGCCGACCTGGGGCCGGATATCGTGGCGCGCCAGGTCGCGGCGCTGCAGCAGGCGCGCGGCAAGCTGCAGCAAAAACTGGAGCTGGAACGCGATGAGCGGATCCGCCAGGACCTGGAAATTTTGATCGGCGCCGTGGACCAGGAAATCGCCGGTGTGCAGATCGAGGACAAATACACCCTGCCGTGGATCGATGTGCCGCAGATGGTGTTCGGTTCGATGCAAAGCCTGCTGCAGGAACAGCGTCCGGCCGCGCGCCGCGCGAAAGCACTGGAACGGCTGCAGCGCTATGTGGGCCAGTTCAAGGGCAGCACCGCCATCACGGAACAGGCCAAGGCCCGCTTCAGGGAAAAAATCGGCCAGCCCGGCCTGGCCGGTCCCGTGCGGCTGCAGGTGGAACAGTCGCTGGAGAACGTGCCGACGTATATCGCCGGTATCCGCAAGCTGTTTGCGGACATGAAGATCGCCGGCGCCGAACCGGCGCTGGCGGCGATGGAAAAGCAGCTCAATGACTATGCTGCGTGGGAGCGTGAAGTGGTGCTGCCGCTGGCGCGCACGGATTTCCGCATGGCGCCGGAGCAGTATGCGTTCCGCCTGAAGCAGGTCGGCATCGATATCGAGCCGCGTGCGCTGGTCGAGCGGGCCGAAGTGGCCTACCTGGAAACGCGTTCGGCGATGCAGGCGCTGGCGCCGGTGGTGGCGGCCAAGCTGGCGCTGAAAGGCATCGATGGCAGCGACTATCGCCAGGTGCTGCGTGCACTGAAAAGCGCGGCGATCCCGAACGACAAACTCGAAGCGCATTACAAGGGCGTCAATACCGAGCTGGAACAGCGCATCCGCCAGCAGGGCGTGGTCGATATTCCGGCGCGTGCGATGACCATGCGCCTGGCCTCGCCGGCCGAATCGGCGGCGCAGCCGGCGCCGCACATGCGGCCGCCTCCGCTGATCGGCAATGCGGGCGAGCATGGCCAGTTCGTGCTGCCGGTCGGGAACCCGGCCGCCAGCGGCAAGGGCGAAGCGTATGACGATTTCAATTTTGCCGGCGCCGCCTGGACCCTGAGCGCGCACGAGGGCCGTCCCGGCCACGAACTGCAGTTCAGCGCGATGGTCGAGCGGGGCGTGTCGCAGGCGCGCAGCCTGTATGCGTTCAACAGCGTCAACGTCGAAGGCTGGGCGCTGTATGCGGAAGCGGAGATGATTCCGTACGAGCCGGCCGAAGGACAATTCATTGCGCTGCAGTTCCGCATGCTGCGCGCGGCGCGCGCCATGCTCGACCCGATGCTGAACCTGGGCCAGATCACGCGCGAGGAAGCGGGCCGCATCCTGACCGACGAAGTGATGCTGTCGAAGCCGATGGCGCGCCAGGAGCTGGACCGCTATACGTTCAACGCACCGGGCCAGGCCGGCAGCTACTTCTATGGCTATACGCGCATCCTGCAGCTGCGCGCCGAGACGGAAGTGGCGCTGGGCGCGAAGTTCGACCGCCTGGCGTTCAACAACTTCCTGCTGGGCCAGGGCCTGCTGCCGCCGGAGCTGCTGGCCAGGGCCGTGCGCGAGCAGTTCATTCCGGCGCAGAAGGCAAAGGGCTAAAGCCGCGCAATACGGCGCACATGGCCCGCACGTGGCCTGATGTGCGCCGTATAATTGCCAGTGTTATCACCTTTTTCAGGAGTGCAGTTTGCAGCCACCGATCCGCTATCCGAATATGCCGCAACTGCTGCTCAAGGCGCGCGATAGCCTGCTGCAGCATTTCCGCCCCATTCTCAACCACTATGGCGTCACCGAGCAGCAGTGGCGCATCATGCGCGCGCTGAACGAATGGCAGATGCTCGAGCCGCGCGAGCTGTGCGACATCTGCCAGATCTCGAGTCCCAGCATGAGCGGCATCCTGGCCCGCATGGAAGAGACGGGATGGCTGGCGCGCAGCAAGTTCGAAGGCGATCAGCGCCGCCGCAAGGTGCACCTGTCCGTGGCCGGCTCCGAGCTGCTGGTGGAAATGGGCAGGCTGATCGACCTGCAGTATGAAAACCTGGAAGCGGCCTACGGCAAGCAGGTCTTCGAAGACATGCGCCTGGCGCTCGAAGCGTTCGTGGCGCTCGATACCTTGCCGGTGGCGCCGGCGATTTTGCGCTGATTTTCCCCTTTTCTTCTAAATTCAACGGGGATGGCGCAGGTCTGTGGTGGCGTCGGATTACGCCGTTCCGCCCAATCCGACCTGCCCGGCCTGCCCGATTCGCGGATGCGCAAGCACCGACAATGTTGCCCGATTCCCCTTTATTTGACATATCCACTCCGCTCCCTGCGGGGCATATGGCCGTTCGCTCGCCGCTTTTTCTACAAGAGTTGGCCTGACAGTTAATCGCTTACATATTAGTAAAAAGGCGTATAATTTCCTGCACTTGATCCAAATCAAGAAAGACGCGATGCCAAGGCCTTGTTTGCCGGGCAGTCGCGCTACGTCACTCCCCCAGGATAGTCAGGAAAAAAAATGAAGAACCCATGCATGCGCGCTGCCGCGCTGGCCGCCACCACGCTGATCTGCGCAAACGTTTGCGCGCAGAGCAATGTCACCATCTACGGTGTCGTTGACGAAGCCGCCGCCTACGCCAGCAACCAGAACGGCAACTCGAACACTTATATGCGCAGCGGCAGCCTGTCGGCCAGCAAGATCGGCTTTTTGGGCACGGAAGACCTGGGCGGCGACCTGCAGGCGCTGTTCCTGCTCGAAAGCGGCTTCGAAGCCGACACGGGCGCGCAAAGCGTGGCCGGTTCGCTGTTCAACCGCCAGGCCTATGTGGGCCTGCAGTCGCGCGCATGGGGTAGCGTCACCGCCGGGCGCCAGTACACGCCGTACTACCTGCTGGTCGGCTCGCTCGCGTCGAGCAATATCCTGACCGGCGCCACCGGCGCGCATCCGGGCGACTTCGATGGCCTCGACACCACCGTGCGCGTGAACAATTCGCTCACGTACAGCTCGCCCGTCTGGCGCGGCCTGCAGGCCAGCACGCAGTACGGTTTTGGCGAAGCGAAGGACGGCAACGGCGCCGGCAGCAGCTTCAGCGCCGCCGTCAAGTACAGCGCTTCGCCAGCCGAATTTGCGCTCGGCTACCTGAAACTGAAAAACGGCCAGAACAGCAATGCCGCCGGCTGGAGCGACACGGCCTCCGGCAACTTCGGCGTCTCGGCGATCAATCAGGGCTATGTCTCGGCCGAGTCCATCCAGTTTGTCGCTGCCAGCGCGCGCTACACCTTCGGCAAATTTATGGTGGGCGCCAATGCCAGCAATGTGCAGTTCCAGGCCGGCAGCGCTTCCGCCTTCCGCGACACGGCCGTGTTCAATACGGCCGGCCTGGTCGCCAGCTACCAGGCGGCGCCCGCGCTGTTCCTGTCGGCCGGCTACAGCGACACGCGCGCGGCGCACGCCAACGACATAAGCGACCGCGCGCGCTACCGCCAGCTGTCGTTCGAGCAGAACTACGCGCTGTCGAAACGCACGGCGCTGTACGCGATCGAAGCGCGCCAGCTGGCGCATGGGCAAACCCTGGGTGCCAGCGGCAATGTCGTCAATGCGGTGGCCTCGATCGGCGACTCGCAGAATGGCACCCCCTCGTCGAACGGCGGCCAGACCGCCGTCATGCTCGGCCTGAAGCACGCCTTTTAAGCTGTTTCCATCCACAGGAGCTGCAATGAAAACGCATTCCAACGAGGGCGCGAGCCCCGTCAATCCCGGCCGCCGCATGGTGCTGGCCGGCCTGCTGTCGGCCTCCGCCGCCGCCCTGATACCGTGGGCGCTGGCCGAGCCGGTTGCCAGCGCGGAGCAGGGCGCTTTCCTGGGCGTGTCGGCCATGCTGGTGGGGCGCCAGGCGCTCGATCCGGTGCTGGCCACGCGCCTGTATGAAGCGCTGGTGGCGCAGGACAGCGCTTTTCCCGTCAAGGTGCGCGCGCTGCTGGCACTGATCAACACGGACGGCTTGCAGGCGGCCGGCCTGCAGGAAGCGCTCGACGCAGCCAGTTCGCCATTGGCGGCGCTGCCGCGCCAGATCGCCAGCGCCTGGTACCTGGGCATCGTCGGCACCGGCGAGGCGGCCGTCTGCGTCGCCTACGAGCAGGCGCTCAACGCCGCCGTGGTCGCCGACGTGCTCAAACCCCCATCGTATTCGTATGGCGCCTACGGCAGCTGGGCCAGAAAACCAATCTAAGGAGCCATCATGGCTGAACAAATGAGTGCCGATTACGTGGTGATCGGCTCGGGCATCATCGGCTCGCTGTCTGCGCGCAAGCTCGCGCTGGCCGGCGCCTCGGTACTGATCCTGGAAGCAGGGCCGCGCGTGTCGCGTGGCGAAATCGTCGCGCGCTTTCGCAATTCCACGCGCCGCAGCGACCTGATGTCGCCCTATCCGTCGGTGGCCACCGCGCCGCATCCGATCTACCAGCCCAAGGACAGTGGCTACCTGGTGCAGGCTGGCCCGTATCCGTATCCGGCCGAATATATCCGCCAGTTCGGCGGCACCTCGTGGCACTGGGCGGCGCAAGCGTGGCGCAATGTGCCGAACGACTTCCGCATCCACAGCCTGTACGGCGTGGGCGTCGACTGGCCGATCAGCTATGAGGACCTGGAGCCGTTCTACCAGGAAGCCGAGGAGATCATGGGCGTGTCCGGCGCGGACAATACGGGCTCGCCGCGCAAGCAGCCATTCCCGATGGCGCCCGTGATCGAGCCGTACGCCATGCGCCGCGTGCGCGAGCGCCTCGAACCCGCCTATAAAGTGGTCAGCAATACCACTGCGCGCAACAGCGTCAGCTACGATGGCCGCCCGGCCTGCTGCGGCAACAACAGCTGCCAGCCGATCTGCCCGATCGACGCGCAATACCACGGCGGCATCGCCGCGCTGCAGGCCGAAGCGGCCGGCGTCACCATCCGCGTCAACGCCAATGTCTACAAGCTCGAACACGACGAGCAGGGGCGCATCACGGCCGCGCTGTATTACGATGTCGACAGGCAGAGCCACCGCGTCACGGCCAGGACGTTTATCCTGGCCGCCAACGGCATCGAAAGCCCGCGCCTGCTGCTGCTGTCCGCCTCCGACAAATATCCGAAGGGCCTGGCCAACAGCAGCGACATGGTGGGCCGCCACCTGATGGACCATCCGAGCACCTCGCTCACCTTCGACGCCGACGAAGACCTGTGGCTGGGCCGCGGTCCGCAAAGCCCCAGCTCCATCAACACCATGCGCGACGGCGACTTCCGCGGCGAACATGCGCCATACCGGCTCGACTTCACGAATATCTCGCGCGTTGATGGCGCGACAAAAGAACTGATAGGCCAGGGCGTGTTCGGCGAAGCGTTCGAGCAGCAGCTGCGATTCCGCTCGGCGCGTGAAATGAGCCTGAAGACGGTGCTCGAAGTGCTGCCCAATCCCGAGAACCGCATCGCGCTGAGCCACGAAAAGGATTCCATGGGCATCCCGAAACCGCAGGCCCATTATTCGATCGACGATTACACGCGGCGCGGCCACGAACGGGCCAGGCAGGATTTCGAACGCATCGCCAGGCTGATGGGGGGCAGCAATCTGCGCCACAGCAAGGAAGGCGTGTTTTCCAACAACCAGCATATCTGCGGTACGCTGGCGATGGGCAAGGACCCGGCCCGGGCCGTCTGCAACGAATGGGGCCGCACGCACGACCATGCCAACCTGTTCTTGTGCAGCACCGGCGTATTGCCGACCTCGGGCACCTGCAATTCGACGGAAAATGGCCTGGCGCTGGCGCTGCGCACGGTCCAGCATATCCTCGACGAACAGGGAGCGAAGGCATGATGGCCATACTGAACCGGCCGCTGGCCGGCCTGCTGCTGGCGTTTGTTAGCGCTTCCGCGATGGCTGCGACCAGCGACGCCGCCACGGTCGAACGGGGCCGCTACCTGGCCACGGCCGGCGACTGCATCGCCTGCCACAGCGTCCCTGGCGGCAAGCCGATGGCGGGCGGCCTGGCGCTGGCCACGCCGCTCGGCCCGATTATCGCCACCAATATCACGCCGTCCAAAACGCATGGCATCGGCAGCTACACGCTGGCGCAGTTTTCCGACGCGGTGCGCCACGGCGTGCGGGCCGACGGCGCGCATCTGTATCCGGCCATGCCCTACACGGCCTACGC
This sequence comes from Janthinobacterium sp., assembly GCF_031995485.1. NCBI lineage: Bacteria > Pseudomonadati > Pseudomonadota > Betaproteobacteria > Burkholderiales > Oxalobacteraceae > Janthinobacterium > Janthinobacterium sp. Next base: position 60,143 of record NZ_DAMAGB010000006.1, on the reverse strand, counting down.
CAAGCTGACCGATGCCGACCTGGCGGCGCTGTACGCTTATTTCATGCACGGCGTGGCGCCGGTCGATGCCGCCCCGGCGACAACCACCAAGCTGCCGTTCCCGTTCAATATCCGCCTGTCGATGGCGGGCTGGAACCTGCTGTTTTTGGACAAAAAACCGTTCGAGCCGGATCCGGCAAAGAGCGCCGAATGGAACCGCGGCGCCTACCTGGCGCAGGGCCTTGCCCACTGCGGCACCTGCCATACGCCGCGCAACCTGCTGATGGCCGAGCAGCTGTCGAAAGAACTGGGCGGGGCAGACCTGGGTACCTGGCATGCGCCGAACATCACCTCGGATGTCAACAGCGGTATCGGCAGCTGGAGCCGGCAGGACCTGGTCGACTACCTGCGCACGGGACGCGCCGCGCAGCGTGGCCAGGCCGCCGGCCCGATGGCCGAAGCCATCGACCATAGCCTGCAGCACCTGAACGACACCGACCTGAACGCCATCGCCGCCTACCTGCAAAGCATGCCGGCGCTGCGCGACGCGGCAGATACGAAACCGGTCACGCAATGGGGCGCGGCCGGCGAGGAACTCAATGCGATACGCGGCGTACCGCTGCCGAAGGACCTGAACCGCATGTCCGGCCCGCAGTTGTACGATGCGCACTGCGCCAGCTGCCACCAGGCGAAAGGCGAGGGCAGTTTCGACGGCAGCCTGCCGCCGCTGTACCATAACTCGGCGACGGGCCGCAGCCAGACCAACAATTTGGTGATGGCGATGCTCGATGGCGTCGAGCGGCAGTATGGCGGCAGCAATCATCTGATGCCCGCGTTCCGCCAGGTGCTGTCCGACGAACAGATCGTCACCTTGGGCAATTACGTGCAGGGCAAATACGGCAACCCGGCCGGCAAGGTGACGCTGGAGCAGGTGACGACCCTGCGCCGCGGCGGCGCGCCATCGAACCTGATCGGCATTGCGCGCGGCGCCATGATCGTCGGCTTGCTGGCGCTGTTGCTGCTGTTTCTGTGGTGGCGGGGGCGCAGGGAGGAGTAAGCCGGAACGGGTGCAGCGGGCATGCTAGTATACGCAACTCATTTGCGTTTACTAATTTTCGTTCACATCGAGGCTGCCTTGCTGACCATTACCAACCTGGAGCACCGCTATGGCGGTGCGACCGTGCTGTCCGTGCCATCGTTCGACCTGCCGCGCGGACGGCACGCACTGCTGCTGGGACCATCGGGCTCCGGCAAATCGACCTTGCTGCATCTGCTGGCGGCGATCCTCACGCCCCAGTCGGGGCACATCGCGGTCGACGGCGTGCAGCTTGCCATGCTGGCGCCGCGCGCCGCCGATGCATGGCGCGCCCGCCATGTGGGCTTTTTGCCGCAGCAGCTGGCGCTGGTCGCCAGCCTCACCGTGCGCGACAACGTGCTGCTGGCCAGCTATGCCAGCGGCATGGCAGCGGACCCGCAGCGCGCCGACAGCCTGCTGCATGAACTGGGGCTGGCCGGCAAGGCCCGCGCCCATCCCCATCAACTGAGCGGCGGCCAGCGCCAGCGCGTGGCGATCGCGCGCGCCATGCTGTCCATGCCACGGCTGCTGCTGGCCGACGAACCGACGGCCAGCCTGGACGACAGCGCCTGCGCCACCGTGGTCCGGCTGCTGGCGCGCCAGGCAGCGCAGGCCAACGCCTCGCTGCTGATCGCCAGCCACGACGCGCGCCTGGTGGCCGCCTTGCCCGACGCGGCTGTCCTGCGCCTGCCGGCGCGCGGTGAATCGCCGGAGCTGCCATGCGCCGCCTGAACGCCATCTCCCTGGCGCTGGCCGCGTTGCGCCACAAGCCGCTGTCCACTTTCCTGAACCTGCTGCTGATGGCGATCGGCGTGGCGATGATGACCTTTATCGTCTCCGCTTCCAGCCAGCTGGAGCTGGGTGCCTCAAGGGATGCGAACGGCATCGATATGGTGGTGGGCGCCAAGGGCTCGCCGCTGCAGCTGGTGCTGTCCTCCGTCTACCATGCCGATATCCCGACCGGCAATATCCCGGCCTCCGCGCAGGCGGAGCTGGCGGCCAATCCGCTGGTGGCCGGCGTGATCCCCCTGGCGCTGGGCGACAGCTACCGGGGCTACCGCATCGTCGGCACCACCGTCGACTATGTGCGCCAGTATGGCGGCCAGGCGGCCAGCGGCGTGGTTTTCGGCGGCGCCATGCAGGTGGTGCTGGGCGCCGACGCGGCGCGCAACACCGGGGCGGCTCCCGGATCGCGCTTTGCCGGCTCACATGGCCTGATGGCGGGCGGCGAAGTGCATGCCCATGCGCCCTATACGGTGGTGGGCATCTTGCGGCCGACCGGCACGGTGCTGGACCGGCTGATCGTCACGCCCGTCGCGTCGGTCTGGCGTGTGCATGAAACCGATCCGGACGAAGCGCATGCAGAACAACATGAGCATGAAATCACCGCGCTGCTGGTGCGCTACGCCTCGCCGCTGGCCGCCATCAGCCTGCCGCGCTGGGTCAACAGCCAGACCCGCCTGCAGGCGGCGCAGCCGGCGGTCGAAGCGGCCAGGCTGTTCGAGCTGGTGGGGGTGGGCGCGGATGTGCTGCGGGCGATTGCCGCCATCGTGCTGGCGGTGGCGTGCCTGTCGATGTTCGTGGCCCTGTACCACGCGCTGGAAGAGCGCAAAACGGACCTGGCGATCCTGCGCGCGCTCGGCGCGCCGCCGCGCAAGCTGTTGCTGCTGTTGCTGGCGCAGGGACTGATGCTGTCCACCGGCGGCGCCGCGCTGGGCTGGCTGCTGGGGCATATGGGAGTAGGGCTGCTCGGCCAGATGATGGTCGGGCAGCAGAACCTGGCGCTGTCGGCCTGGCGCATCGATGCCCAGGAAGCGTGGCTGCTGCCGGCTGCTGTGCTGGTGGGTATGCTGGCCGCGTTTGTCCCCGCCGTGCGCGCCTACCGCACCGATATCGCCGCCACGCTGGCGCATACATAAAGGAAAGCTCATGAAATCACTGCTTGTTTTGCTGCTGCTGGCGGCCGGTGGCGCACATGCCGCCAGGATCACCACGCCCGCCACCGAGGACCATCCGCCGTCGTTCTTTGCGCCGCTGGAGGATATTCCCGGCGTGTTGCCCTGGTCGCTGCTGTCGAAGGCCACCACCGTCAAGGCGAAAGGCGGGCGCATGGTGCCGAAATATACCAGCGAGATCGCCGCGCTGGACCAGACCGAAGTGAAAGTGCAGGGCTACATGATGCCGCTGCAGCCGGGCCGGAAGCACAAGCACTTCCTGCTGACGGTGACCTCGGCCAGTTGCCCGTTCTGCCTGCCGGCCGGCCCGGAAGGCGTAGTGGAGATCAACAGTGCGGCGCCCGTCAAGTTCAGCTACGCGCCGTTGATCATGATGGGCAAGCTGACGGTGCTGAAAAGCGATCCGATGGGGCTGTATTACCGCATCAGCGGCGCCAGCCTGGTGGCGCCGTGATGGCGGCATTGCTGGCGCTGGCCATGGCGGCAGCCGCGCCGGATTTTTCGCTCTCCACGCTCGATGGCAGCCGCACGGTCAGCCTGGCCGACTTGCCCGGCCCGGTGCTGCTCAATTTCTGGTCCGGCGACTGCCTGCCCTGCGTGCGCGAGCTGCCGCTGCTGCAGGCGCAGTCGACCCGGCTGTCCGGCCTGCGCCTGGTGGGCATTGCCATCGATCAGGGCAGCAGGGCGGCGCCGTTTGCGCGGCGCGCCGGCACCACCTATCTGCAGCTGGCCGCGCCCGGCAACCACGCCTTGCTGCGCCGGTTCGGCAATACGCTGGGAGCGTTGCCGTATACCGTGATGCTCAATCGCGCGCACCAGGTCTGCACCGCGCGCATGGGGATGGTCGATGCGCAGTGGCTGGCAAAGGCAGCGCAGGCGTGCGTGCAATAGCTTTCGCAGGCTGGTTGCATTAGCGGGTCTTATGTAATATCATTGGTTACATGAGAAAAGACAGCAAACTATCGTCGATATTGCATGTGCTGCTGCATATGGCGCACCTGGACCGTCCCATGACGTCCGAACAGCTGGCCGGCTACCTGGACACCAATCCGGTGCTGGTGCGGCGCGTGATGGCGGGCCTGCGCGAGCGCGGCTATGTCGCCTCCAGCAAGGGGCATGGTGGCGGCTGGTCCATCAGCTGCGACCTGCGGCAGGTGACGCTGCGCGATATCTACGAAGCGGTTGGCTCGCCCACCGTGTTCGCCATGGGCAACCGCATCGAGCAGCCGGGCTGCCTGGTGGAACAGGTGGTCAACCAGTCGCTGGCGTCTGCCTTTGACGAGGCCGAAGCGCTGCTGATCGCGCGCCTGGGCGACGTGACCCTGGCCCAGCTGTCCGAACGCTTCAGCCAACTGTATGCCAACCACGAAAGAGCACCCCATGCACACCATTGAACCTTCCAATATATATGACGTGATGATTCTCGGCGGCAGCTACGCCGGCCTGTCCGCCGGCATGCAGCTGGCCCGCGCGCGCCGCCGCGTGCTGGTGATCGACGCCGGCCAGCGCCGCAACCGCCATGCCAGCCACTCGCACGGCTTCCTGACCCAGGATGGACGCCCACCTGCCGATATCGCGGCCGACGGCAAGCGCCAACTGCTGGCCTACCCGACCGTCACCTGGCGCGAGGGCAGGGCAGAACATGCCGAGGCGACCGCAAGCGGCTTTGGCGTGACCCTGGACGACGGCAGCGTGTTCCACAGCCAGCGCGTGATACTGGCCACCGGCGTGGTCGACGAACTGCCGCCGGTCGAGGGATTGGGCGAGCGCTGGGGCGCCAGCGTGTTTCACTGCCCGTATTGCCACGGCTATGAGCTGGACCAGGGCCGCATCGGCGTGATCGCCACCGGCGCGCTGTCGATGCACCATGGCCTGATGCTGCCGGACTGGGGCCAGGTGACGTTTTTCCTCAATGGCGCGTTCGAACCCGATGCGGCGCAGCTGGCCGAACTGGCGCGCCGCGGGACCCGCGTCGAGCGCACGCCGATCACGCGCATTGCCGGCGTGGCCGACGTGGTGCTGGCCGATGGCAGCGTCCATGCGATGGCCGGCCTGTTTGTCGCGCCGCGCACGCACCAGGCCAGCGCGCTGGCCGGACAGCTGGGCTGCGCGTTTGACGATGGTCCGATGGGCCAGATTGTACGCGTGGACGAGATGAAGGCGACCACCGTGCCGGGCGTGTTCAGCTGCGGCGACGCGGCCCGCGCGGCCGGCAATGTGGCATTTGCCGTGGCCGATGGCGCGATGGCGGGCGTGGCGGCGCACCGTACGCTGATGTTCGGGCTTCCCCAAGCCGCCTGAGCTTGCTGTTTGATGCGGGATCCTTTAAAATCATTAAATGCAACTGACTTGCATATGTTGATTTCAAGGAACCCATGAACGACTGCCTGCCCGATGTGGCAATCAAGCCGGCCCCCGCCATGCCGGAACCGGCCAGGACTGCCCGCGGGCGCCAGCGCATCAGTGTGTTTGCCTGGCCGGCCTGGCTGCGCGTGCTGGCCGTGCTGCCTGCCTGCGCGGTGTTGTGGTTGGGCGTGCGCTGGGCGCTGGCATGAGCGCGCTGGCCAGCCTGCATGGACTGACGGTGCGCTACCACGGTCATTGCGCGCTCGATGGCGTCGATGGGGTACTGGAACAGGGCAGCCTGACCGCCGTGGTTGGTGCCAATGGCGCCGGCAAGAGCACCTTGCTCAAAGCCATGCTGGGACTGGTGCCGATCGCTGGCGGCCATATCGAACTGCATCTGCCGCGCCAGCGCATCGCGTATCTGCCGCAGCAGTCCGGAATCGAACGCGGCTTTCCCATGCTGGCGCGCGAGTGCGTGCTGCTGGGCGCATGGCAGCGCGTGGGCTTGTTCGCACGCGTGCCCTCGGCGGTGCAAACGCGCGTCGACCAGGCGCTCGATGCGGTCGGCATGACGGACCTGGCGCGCGTTCCCATCGCCGCGCTGTCGGCCGGCCAGTTCCAGCGCCTGCTGTTTGCCCGGCTGATGGTGCAGGATGCGGACCTGATGCTGCTCGACGAACCGTTCAATGCGGTCGATGCGGCCACCACCGCGCTGCTGCTGTCGCTGATCCATGCCTGGCACGCGCAGGGACGCACGGTGCTGGCGGTGCTGCACGACCACGCCCAGGTGCGCGGCCATTTTCCGCAGGCGCTGCTGCTGGCGCGCCGCGTGCTGGCCTGGGGCGATACCAGTACCGTGCTGTGCGACGCCAGTGCGGACAAGGCGCGCGATGCCGCTTGAACTTCTGGCCGGACCCTTTGTCGAATTTGCCTTCATGCGCCGCGCCTTGATCGCCGTGCTGGCGCTGGCGCTCGGTGCCGCGCCACTGGGCGTGCTGCTGACGCTGCGCCGGCTGAGCCTGGTGGGCGATGCCCTGAGCCACGCGGTGCTGCCCGGCGTGGCGCTCGGTTTCATGTTTTTCGGGCTGTCGCTCACCGCGCTCAGTATCGGCGGCGTGCTGGCCGGCATGCTGGTGGTGATGGTGGCCGCCCTGGTCAGCCGCCATGCGCGCATCGCCGAAGACGCCAGCCTGGCCGCGCTGTACCTGGTGGCGCTGGCGCTGGGCGTGATGCTGATCTCGCTGCAAGGCTCGCAGATCGACCTGCTGCACATTCTGTTCGGCAATGTGCTGGGCGTGGACCGCGACGGGCTGCTGCTGGTGGCCAGCGTCGCCAGCGCCACCTTGCTGCTGCTGGCGGCGATGTATCGCGGCCTGCTGATCGACAGTTTCGATCCCGCTTTCCTCGCCGCCGGCAAGGGTGGCAACAGCGGGTTCCAGCAGCTGTTTTTGATGCTGGTGGTGGTCAACCTGGTGGCCGCTTTCCAGACCCTGGGCACGCTGATGGCGGTGGGGCTGATGATGCTGCCGGCCATTTCGGCGCGCCTGTGGCACAACACCCTGGCGGCGCAGCTGGTCCACAGCAGCTGCCAGGCGATGGCCGCTGGCCTGGCCGGGCTGCTGCTGTCGTATTACGCGGCGCTGCCCTCGGGACCGTCGATCATTGTCTGCGCGGGCCTGCTCTACGGCGGCTCGCTGCTGCTGTCGCCGCACGGCGCGCTGGCCACGCTGCGGCGCGCCCGCACCTGATTTCCACTCTGAAGGGTATTCATGTCTCGTCTGAAAAAATGCGCTGCTGTCGCCATCGTGCTGCTGCTCTTCGCCCAGCGCGCGGCCGCCGAACAGCTGCCGGTGGTGGCCAGCTTCAGCATCCTGGCCGACCTGGTGCGGGTGGTGGGCGGCGAGCGTGTCAGCGTTACCGCGCTGGTGGGACCGGACGCCGACGCCCACGCGTTCGATCCCACGCCGCAGGATGCGAAACGCCTCGCCCGCGCACGGCTGGTGGTGGTCAATGGCCTCGGCTTCGAAGGCTGGCAGCAAAGACTGGTGCAGGCTGCCGCCTACAGGGGCGAGGTGGTGGTGGCGTCCAGCGGCGTCAGGCCGCGCGGCCATGCGCACGAAGGTGAGCACGAAGGTGGCCACGACCATGGCCATCTCGATCCGCACGCCTGGCAGGACCCGCGCAATGTCATCATCTATACCGCCAATATCGCCGCCGCGCTGGCGCGTGCCGATCCGGACGGGGCCACCGTCTACCGCGCCAATGCGGCCCGCTACCAGCAGGCGCTGCGCGAACTCGATGCGTGGGCAGCCAGCCGCTTTGCCGCCATTCCTGTACAGCAGCGGCGCGCCGTGACGGCCCATGCGGCGTTCGACTACCTGGCCGCGCGCTACGGCCTGCGGCTGACGGCGCTGCAGGCCTTGTCGACCCACAGCGAGCCGGGCGCGCGCGCCATGGGCGAACTGGTACGGCGCCTGCGCGCCGACGGCACGGTGCCCGTGTTTGCGGAAAACCTGCACAACGCCCGCCTGCTGCGCCAGCTGGCCGGCGAGGCGGGGCTGACAATCGGCGGCAAACTGTATTCGGATGCGCTGTCCGGTGCACGCGGCCCGGCGCCGACTTACCTGGCGCTGATGCGCTACAACGTCGACCAGCTGGCGCGTGGCATGCAAGGCAAGTGACGCCAGGCGATAATGGCGCCTGGACTTTTCAGGACATGGCATGAATGCACAGGCGGCCGCACCGGCCCATCCCATCGAGGCGCGCAAGGCGCGCTGGATCGCGCTGCTGGTGGCGGGCGCTTTTTTCATGGAAAACCTCGACGGCACCGTGATCACCACGGCGGTGCCCGACATCGCGCGCTCGTTCGGCGTGGCGCCGCTGGACTTGAATATCGGCGTCAGCGCCTATCTGCTGACGCTGGGCGTCTTTATCCCCATCAGCGGCTGGGTGGCCGACCGCTTTGGCGCGCGCAAGGTGTTCGCGGCGGCGCTTGCGCTGTTTACGATTGCGTCGGTCCTGTGCGGCATGGCCGACGGCCTGCCGGAATTCGTGCTGCTGCGCGCCTTGCAGGGCGTGGGTGGCGCCATGATGGTGCCGGTGGGGCGGCTGGTGGTGCTGAAAAGCACCCCCAAGGAAAAACTCATCTCCGTGATCGCCACGCTGACCTGGCCGGCGCTGGTGGCGCCCGTGCTGGGCCCGCCCCTGGGCGGCTTTATTACCAGCTACAGTTCGTGGCGCTGGATCTTTTACCTGAACCTGCCACTGGGGCTGCTGGCGCTGTGGTTTGCCTGGCGTCTGATTCCCGAGCATGTCCCGTCCGAGCGCAAGCCGTTCGATACGACGGGGTTCTTGTATGCAGGCGGCGCGCTGCTGTCGCTCACCTGGGCCGCCGAAACCCTGAGCCGGCCCGCTGCGCCGTGGGCCGAGGCGGGGCTGTTCTTTGCCATCGGCGCGCTGCTGGGATACCTGGCGGTGCGCCATCTGCGCCGCGCCGCGCATCCGCTGATCGACCTGCGCACCCTGGGCACGCCCACCTTTGCCGTGGCCATTTACGGTGGCTCGCTGTTTCGCATGGCGATCGGCGCCGTGCCGTTCCTGCTGCCGCTGCTGTTCCAGGTCGGTTTTGGCCTGAACGCTTTTCACTCGGGCATGCTGGTGATCGCCGTGTTTGCCGGCAACCTGATGATGAAACCGGCCACTACCGGCATCCTGCGCCGCTTCGGCTTCCGGCCGGTGCTGCTGGTGAACGGCGCCATCAATGTATTGTCGCTGCTGGCCTGCGCCTTCCTGACGCCCGCCACGCCCATCTGGCTGATCGCCCTGGTCCTGTTCGTCGGCGGCCTGACGCGCTCGATGCAGTTCACGGCCTACAACACGATCGCCTTTGCCGACATGGCGCAGGCGCGCATGGCAGCCGCCAATACCCTGTTCAGCACTGCCTTCCAGGTCGCCATGGGCCTGGGGGTGGCGCTGGGCGCGCTCGGCGTGCGGCTGGGGCACTGGCTGTCGCAGACGGTCGGCATGGGCCAGATGCCGGCCGCCGAGTTCCGCCTGGCGTTCGTGCTGGTAGCCTTCGTCAGCTTGCTGGGGATGATCGACAGCTGGCGCCTGCAGGCGGGGGCCGGCGACCACCTGTCCGCGAAAAAACCGGCCTAGGCCGCAAAGCCGCCGTCGATCTTCAGCCCGGCGCCAGTGACGAACGCCGCTTCCTCGCTGGCCAGGTAGGCCACCATGCCGGCGATTTCGTCGGCCGTGCCGTGGCGCGGCAGGGCCATCAGGCCATGCATCAGGGTGGCGAAGTCGCCGGTCGGCGGGTTCATGTCGGTGGCGACCGGACCCGGTTCCACGTTGTTGATGGTGATGCCGCGTGGACCAAGGTCGCGCGACAGGCCCTGCGTCAGGCCCGACAGGGCCGACTTGCTCATGGCGTACGCTGCCGCGCCGCCGAACGGCATGCGGTGCGCATTGGTGCTGCCGATATTGATGATGCGCGCGCCCGACCGCATGTGCGCCACGGCGGCCTTGATGGCGACAAACACGGCGCGCACATTGACGGCCAGCGTCTGGTCGAAGTCCGCCAGCGAAAAATCGTCGATGGCGCCGGGCAGGAATACGCCCGCGTTATTGACCAGGATATCGAGGCGGCCGGTGCGCGCCGCTGCCGCATCGATGGCGGCGGTGAGCGACGCGGCGTCGGCGGCGTCGGCCTGCACGGCCTGCGCCTGGCCGCCTTCGGCCTCGATGGAGGCGACCAGCGCTGCGGCCACGCTGGCCGAACTTTGATACGTGAACACGACCTGGGCGCCCTGGCGCGCCAGGCGGCGCACGATGGCCGCGCCGATGCCGCGCGCGCCGCCGGTGACAAACGCGGTTTTGCCGGTGAATGGCAGGGTCGTGGTGGTGTTGGTAGCGGTCATGATGGGCTTTCAGTCAGTGAGTAAGGAGTACACAGTATCTTCCTCCGATTGCATGCGCGGTAGCCATCAATCGCTACAATCACTTTCAATGATCAGTATCAAATGACGCGGTAGAATGGCGGCATGGAAGCGCTCAATCATTTGCAATCGTTCGTGCTGTCGGCCGAAGCAGGCAGCTTTTCGGCGGCCGCGCGCCGCCTGGGATTGACGCCGGCCGCCGTCAGCAAGAACGTCGCGCGCCTGGAGGCCAGCCTGGGCCTGCGCCTGTTCCAGCGCAGCACGCGCAAGCTGACCCTGACCGAAGGCGGCGAGCGCTTCCTGCAGCAGATCGGCGGCGCGCTGGCCACTCTGCACGCAGCGATTGCCGACGTCAGCGAGGAGGGCGGCCAGCCGGCCGGTATCCTGAAAATCAGCCTGGCGCCGTCGTTCGGCCGCAGCTACGTGGTGCCGCTGCTGGCCGGATTCATCCACCGCTATCCTGGCGTGATTCCCGACTGCCATTTCGACAACCGCCAGGTGGACCTGGTCGGCGAAGGCTTCGACGTGGCCATCGGCGGCGGCATCGAACTGACGCCAGGCGTGGTGGCGCGCGAACTGGGCCACGCGCATATCGTCGCCACCGCGTCGCCCGCCTTCATGCGCGGCAAGGCCATGCCCAGGCACCCCTCGGAGCTGGCGCAATGGGATGGCGTGGCGCGCCGTTCGGCCGGCAGCGGCAGGCTGCGCAGCTGGATACTGCGCGATGGCAAAGGGGGCGAAGGCGTGGCCGAATGCCGGCCGCGCGCCATCTTCGACGATCCGGAAGCGATGGCGCAGGCGGCGATTGACGGCGTCGGCGTGGCGCTGCTGCCGATGCCGCATGCGCTGGCGCATCTGCGCAGCGGTGCGCTGATCCGCCTGCTGCCCGGCTGGCGCGCCGATTCCGGCCCACTGTCGCTATACTATCCGAGCAAAAAACTGTTGCCGGCCAAGACGCGCGTGTTCGTCGACTACCTGCTGGAGCAGTTCCGCCAACAGGATTTTGCGGCGCAGATGACACCCGATTAATTCAGAAGCTTGCTTGATGACGACTGACTACAGCCTGTTCTACCAATACGACGGCGATCTGCCGGCACGCTTTCGCGAAGTGCGCGTGTTCGATGCCACCGTCTGGACGGCCGCTGGCGCGGCCATGACCTGGGGCGAAGACGCGCGCACGGAGCACGGCAGCGCCGCCGAGGCGCAAGCGGCATACGAGGCCGCCTGCGCGGCCGCGCTGGCCGATGGCTACACGCTGGCGCGCGCCGCCACCATCGATCCTGCGGTATTTGATGCACCGCTGCTCAAAACGCTGCTGGTGGCCGCCACGCGCCAGGCCGTCGCCATTGTTCGCGCCGCCCATCCCGGCCAGCATTTCAACGCCTGGGCGCTGCTCGGCGACGACAGCGCCATGACCATTTCGCTGCTGGCCAACAGCCGCGAAGCGCTGGCAAGCGCGGACGACGAAAACGAGATGTTCTGGAACCCCGGCGAATGGCAGTTCGACGAGGCCGGTGCCTGCTTTGACAGCGCCTACCGGCTGCTGTTGCAGGCGCACCGCGATTTGCCGTTCGAGGTCGATTTTGACAAGTTTCGCGCCAGTGCGTTCGAGGCGTGCATCGCGGCCCTGGAGCAACTGGCGGCGCAAGGACTGTTTGGCACGGGCGTTGAACGCGAGGCGACGCTGGTGCTGTTCGAGGTCAGCGACAGCGAGGAACTCGATGGCGTGATGGAGCGGCTCAATTCGCCGCAGATGGTCAGGCGGCTCAATGACTGGATGGCCAGCTGGGAGGAGTAAACTTTTTAACCCAAAAGCAAATTCCGGGGTCGGACCCTGCAGGGTCCGACCCCGGCCTTTCCGCTGTGGGGGGTGATAATAAAGCGCGCTATTTCCCCACCAGCACAATGCGCGTAATCTCCGCCGGCGCCCCCAGCCGCATCGGCGGGCCCCAGTAGCCGGTGCCGCGGCTGATGTAGATCTGCAGCCGTCCGCGCCGGTGCAGGCCCGCCACATACGGCTGCTGCAGCGGCACGAACAGGTTCCACGGCCAGAACTGGCCGCCGTGCGTATGGCCGGACAGCTGCAGGTCGTAGCCGGCCGCCTGCGCTTCCACCACGCTGCGCGGCTGGTGCGCCAGCAGGATGCGCGGAATGTCCGTTGGCGCGCCAGCAATCGCCGCCTGCGGGTCGCTGCGCTGGTCGGGATGGAAATGGGCTGCGTTGAAGTCGGTCACGCCGGCCAGCGCCAGGCGGGCGCCGGCGTGGTCGATGATCACATGTTCGTTCATCAGCGCTGTCAGGCCGATGCGCCGGAACTCCGCCACCCACGGCGTGGCGCCCGAATAGTATTCGTGGTTGCCGGTAACCAGGTACACCCCATGGCGGGCGTGCAAGGTGCCCAGCGGCGCCGTGTGCGCGCCCAGCTGCGCCACCGTGCCGTCGACGACGTCGCCGGTGATCGCGATCACGTCGGCGTTCAGGCTGTTGGCGCGCCTGACCATCTTCTCGACCCAGTTGCGCTTGATGGTGGCGCCCACATGGATATCGCTCAGCTGCACGATGGCAAAGCCATCCAATTGCGCTGGCAGGCCCTCGATCACCACCCGTAGCTGCTTGACGCGCGCCACGCGGCGGGCGTTGACAAAGCCGATCAGCGTGGCCAGCAGGGCCAGTCCCAGCACGGCAATGGCGCTCGCTTCGGCGTGCAGGCGCGCCGGCGGATACAGCATCGCCAGTTCGCGCAGCACGCTCAACACGAACAGCGACGAGAAAAAGCCCATGCACAGCGAGCCGGCCCAGCTCAGGCGGTCGGCCAGGCGCGGATTGCCGGTGACGGAACGCGCAAACATCGTCATCGGCATCAGCATGGTTGACGCCAGCAGGATGGCGCCAGCCAGCAGGAAACCGGGCAGGCCGATCGGCAGGGCGGGCAGCAGCAGGAAGCCGAGCACGGCGTGCAGGGCGCCCAGGATCATCGTGATGCGCAGCAGTGGCGGGCGTATGCTCATGGGGTACTCATGGGTGTCTTGTCGTCAGGGTTCGAGTGCGCTCGCGCCGACGTAGGCGGAACTGATGCGCGCAAAGGTGCCGTCCTGGCGCATGCGCCTGAAGACGCGGTCGAAGGCGGCCGCCAGCGCGGCCGAGTGGGCGCTTTTGCGAAACACGATATACGTGTCGAAGCGGCTCAGGGGCGGCGCCAGCCGGGCGATGCCGGCCAGCTTGAGCTGGCGCACGGTGTACAGGCCGACGTAGCTGTCGGCCAGCACGGCGTCGATACGGCGCAGCGCGAGCTTCTGGAAGTTGGCCGCATCGCTCTGGACTTCGGCGATCTTCCAGCGGCCGCTGGCCACGCCATCGGCGATCTCGTCGGGCAGGCGGAAGCCGGCGCGCACGCCGATCACCTTGCCGGCCATGTCATCCAGGTGGCTGAACGGTTTCGCGCCGTCGCCCTGGCGCACGAACAGCGCGTATTCGGTCGGCTGCAGCGGCACCTTGCCAAATTCGAGGTATTGTTCGCGCTGCGGCGTGCGGCTCATGGCGAACGCGCAATCGACGCTGCCGCCCGGCTTGGCCAGTTCGGTTTCCAGGCGGCGCCACGGCATGGCGGTAAACGATATGGCAATGCCCAGGCGGCTGGCCGCTTCGCGCAGCATGTCGACGTTCAGGCCTTCGATGCGGCCGTCGTTCTGCATGAAGTAGGGCACGAAGATATCGTCGTGGCAGGCCAGGCTGGCCGGCAATGTCTCGGTCAACGGGGCCGGCGCGGGCACCGCCGTCACCGCCGGCGCGGCCAGCACCATCGCCGGCATGGTCAGGCAGGCCAGCGCCAGGCGCCGGCACCATGGGTGCAGCTTGAAGGTAGCGATGATACTAGCGCCCGACATGCAGTCCCAGAGTGGCCAGCTTGCCGAAATCGACCGGCTTGGCGAAATGGTCGTTGAAGCCGGCGTCGAGTGCGGCGCGCCGGTCGTGTTCCTGGCCATAGCCGGTCAGCGCGATCAGCAGGAAGTTCTGCGGGATCGGCAGGGTGCGCAGCTTGCCGGCCACTTCGTAGCCGCTCATGTCGGGCAGGCCGATGTCGAGAAACACGATATCGGGCTTGAACTGATACGTGTGTTCGACCGCCTGCGCGCCCGTGTAGGCGGTGCGCACTTCGTGGCCGTCCAGTTCCAGCAGTTCGGCCAGCGTATCGGCCGCGTCTTCATTGTCGTCCACGACCAGGATGCGCTTGCTGCTGCCGGCCACCGGCGCCGCTTTGGCAGCGGCCTGCTCCGGCACCTCGAAGTCGAGCGGCAGGATCACTTCAAACGTGCTGCCCAGGCCCACGCCGGGGCTTGTTACCGATACCTGGCCGCCGTGCAGTTCGACCAGGTTGCGCACCAGCGACAGGCCGATGCCCAGACCGTCCTGTACCCGGTCTGGCGCATGGCCGCTCTGTTCGAACAGGCCGAAAATGGTGTCGATGCTGGCGGCGGCGATGCCGATGCCGTTATCGCTCAGGCGGATATGCACTTCGCTGCCCACGCGAGCGGCGGAAATGCCGACGACGCCGCCGGGCGCGGTGAACTTGGCCGCATTGAGCAGCAGGTTGGCGACGATCTGCGACAGGCGCACGGCGTCGCCGCGCACCCACAGCTCTTCCTGCGGCAGGTCGACCGACAGCGCGTGGCCGCGTCCGTCGAATACATGCGAACTGGTCTCCAGCGCGCTGGCCATGAAGCTGGCCAGGCTGACGCGCTCCCATTGCAGCGAAATCTTGCCCTGTGAAATGCGCGATACATCGAGCAGGTCGTCGACCAGACGCACCAGGTGATCGGTATGGCGCGTGATGGTGCGGCGCGCGTTTTCCTGCATTTCCGGCACCACCGGATCGAGCTTGCGCAGCAGCGCCAGCGCGGTGCGGATGGGTCCCAGCGGATTGCGCAATTCATGCGCCAGCGTGGCCAGGAATTCATCCTTGCGGCGGTCCACTTCGCGCAGCTCGCGCTCGACCCGGCCCAGGCGCAGCAGGGCCTTGACGTTGGCGATCAGCTCATCGGGCTCGATCGGCTCGACCAGGTAGTTGTCGGCGCCGCCATCGAGCGCGCGGATCTTGTCGGCCGTGCCGATAAACGAGGCCGATGTCTGCAGCACCAGGATGGTATTGGTCTCGGGGTTGTCCTTGAGCCGGCGGCACACCTCCAGGCCGTTGATGTCGGGCAGCTTGACGTCGAGCAGGATCAGGGCAGGGCGGTCCTTGGCCGCGCGCACCAGCGCGTCGCCGCCGTTGGACGCCTCGATCACGTTGAAGCCGGCGCGCGTCAGGATGCGCGACTTGGCGTAGCGCGCGCCGTCGCTGTCATCGACATTGAGTATCAGTGCATCACTGTAGTTATGCGGAGGCATGCTTGTCCCAGGTTGAATTGCCATGCGGCGCGCCGGATTCCGGATTGTTCTCTTGTCTGGCGCCGCTGTGGCCTGTCAGTGCGCGCAGGTTCGACAGCAGCTGCTGGCGCAGCATCGGCTTGACGTAATAGGCGTCAGCGCCCAGCGCCAGTCCCTTGCGCGGATCGTCGATTTCGGTCGCGACAATGACCGGCACATGGCGCCGCAGCGGATCGTTTTTCAGCTCGGCCAGCCAGTGCCAGGCGTTTTCGCCATGCAGCATGATATCGAGGATGACGGCGGCCGGCGGTTCCTGCTCCCACTGCTCGACCGCTTCGCGCACGCTGCGCGCGGTCACCAGGCGAAACTCCGTGCCGTCCAAAAATTTTTCGTACAGCAGGCGGATCGGCGGATTGTCCTCCACCACCAGCACCGGCATGCGCTCATCGTCTGCCAGAGCGGCAACCGGTTCGGCCACCGGCTCGCCGCCGTCTGCCGGCAGGAATTTGACCGGCAGCGTCACGGAAAACAGCGAACCGACGCCGGGCGTGCTTTGCACGGCCACACTGCCATGCAGCAGGGTCGCCAGGTTGCGGCACAGCGGCAGGCCGAGACCCGTGCCCTTGACGCGGCGCTGCAGATGATTCTCCACCTGGCTGAATTCCTCAAAGATCAGCTTCTGGTCCTCGGTGCTGATGCCCAGGCCCGTGTCGGAGACGGAAAAGCGGATCGCGCCTTCGCCCGGCAGCGGCGTGGCGCTGACGATGATGGCGCCCGCTTCGGTAAATTTCAGGGCGTTCGAGATGAAATTGCGCAGGATCTGCGACAGCTTGCCCTCGTCGGTATGCATTTCCAGCGCCGGATCAGGGTCGATGAAGGTCAGGTTCAGCGATTCGGATACCAGCAGCGGGCGCAGCATGCCGCGCAGGGCGCTGAACAGATCCCCTACATTGAAGGTGTTGGCGTGCACGTCGACCTTGCCCGCCTCGATCTTGGCCAGGTCCAGCAGGTCGTTCACCAGGTCGTTGAGGCTGACGGCGCTTTGCAGGATGAACATCACCTGCTTTTCCTGCTCGCCCGACAGCTCGCCGTCGACGCGGTCGAGCAGCAGCTTGGACAGCGCGCGGATCGAACTGAGCGGCGTGCGGAATTCATGGCTCATGTTCGATAAAAAGCGCGACTTCATCTGGTCGGCGCGGCGCAGGTGGTCGGCCTTTTCATCGAGTTCCGCATACAGCGCCACCACGCCGCGGTTGGTGTCTTCCAGTTCGCGCGTCAACTGCAGCAGGTCGTCCTGGCGCGTCTTGAGTTCGGCCAGGGTCGACATCAGCTCCTGGTTCTGCTGCTGCACCTCGGACAGCGTGATATCGGACGGCAGCGCCTGCAGGCTGCCGCTCAAGGCGCCGATCTTCGGGCCATCGAGCACGGGCGCCTCGCGCGGGAACAGCTTTTGCAGCGTGATTTCCGTGCCCTTGCCCGGCACGCTGTGGATATGGAAGCGGTCCATCAGGCGCCGCGCGCCAAGTATCCCCAGGCCCATGCCGGTTTGCGACTGGTACTGGCCGGCCAGGATCCGATCGAGCTGCTCGATGCCGGGACCGCGGTCCTCGATGCGGATCGACAGCACCTGCGGCGCCGTATTGCCTTCGATCGCGAAATGGATCTTGCCGGTGACGGCATAGTTATAGACGTTGCGCGCCAGTTCCGACACGGCGGTGGCGATGCGCACCTGGTCCTGCACGCCAAAGCCGCACAGGCCGGCGATCTGGCGCGCACGCTGGCGCGCCCCGACCACGTCGAGTTCATTGCTGATGACTGCCGTCAGAATGCGCTGGCTCATGCGTCACCCGTGTGTTCGTCGCCGATTGCCGCGTGTTCGCGCAGCGCCACCACGCTGACATCGTCGCGCCCGCGCGTGAAATCGCGGTACAGCACGCCGGCGATCAGGGAAGGGTGGCACTGTGCCAGGCCCGGATACTGGTCCAGGTCCCAGCGCGTATGCAGGCCGTCCGAATGCATCACCAGCAGCATGCTGCTCTTCCACGGATGGACGAATTCCTGCACCTTGCGCAGGTTGCTGCCGACGATGCCGTTGTGCGACAGCAGATGGCGGCCCTGTCCCGCATCGAAGGCGCAGGCGGCGATATTGCCCACGCCCGCAAAGCGCAGCTCGCCGCGCGTGCTGTCGATATGCGCCACGGCCATGGCCGCGCCGCGCGTGCCGTTCAGCGCGCCGTGCGCCAGTTTCAGGAAGTTGCCGGGCAGCGGCGGCAGGCCCGGCGAGCAGGTGTCCAGCAGCGCGCTGGCTGTCTCGGACGCCTCGGCCGCCATCGGACCGTGGCCCAGGCCGTCGGCCATCATCAGACTCAGTTCATCGGCCTGGCAGACCACGTTCCAGGCGTCGCCGGAAACTTCTTCCGACGCCAGCGGCAGGCAGACGCCGCCGATCTGCCAGTGCGGGGCGGGGGGTGTGGCGGCACTGGCTGTCGCGCCCCATACCACCATCCTCAGCGCGGTGCCCAGGCCCGGCATCGAATACAGATCGAATTCCTGGCTCAGGCGGCGAATCGCGCCCAGGCCGACGCCGTAGGTGCCGGCAGTGGAGTGGCCGTCTTCCATATACTGGCGCACATTGCGCATGCCGGGCCCCTTGTCCAGCGCCAGCACTTCGATGCCGTCGGCGCCGCCGCGCGTGACCTTGCGCAGCAGGATTTCGCCGTGGCCGGCATGCTTGAGGATATTGGTGGCCGCTTCGCTGATGACGATGGCCAGCTGGCCGGCGCGTACTTCGTCAAAGCCCACGCGCCGCGCCAGGGTATTGCCGGCGCGGCGGGCGGCGGCGATCTCGCTTGGTTCGCCGATGGGAAAACGTTGTTGCCTGAATGCGTCAGGCGAAAGTGCAGCGAGGTTCAAAACAGCTTCCATTTCACAATGGTGACGGTCGTGCCGGCACCGGGTGTGGTGTCAATCTCGAAATCGTCGGACAGGCGTTTTGCGCCGCCGAGCCCTAGTCCCAGGCCGCCGCCGCTGGTGTAGCCATCCGACAGCGCCAGCGCGATATCGGCAATGCCGGGACCCTGGTCGCTGAAACTGAGCTCCAGGCCTTGGCGGCTGCCATCGCGCAGATAATTGATGCGGCCTTCGCCGCCACCGCCATAGCGCAACACATTGCGCGCCAGTTCGCTGGCGGCCGTGATGTACTTGGTCTGTTCGACCAGGCCGAAACGCATGGCGATCATGCTTTCCCGCACCTGCTTGCGCAGGCGTACCACGTCTTCATCCGTATGCAGGGGCAATACCTGCGTTTCGCCGGGGACGCTCATGCGACACCTGCAGGTCTTGCCTTTGCCGGCGAGATGGCGCGCTCACGCGCGATCAGTCCCACAGGCTGCCTCGTTCGAGCAGCTTGATCCCCAGTTCCACATTCAGCGCCGTGCTGACGCCTTCCAGCGTCAGGCCCAGCTCGACCAGCGTGATGGCGACGGCCGGCTGCATGCCGACCACCACCGTGCGGGCGTCGAGGATCTTGGCCATCGCGGCCGTGTTGCTGATCATGCGGCCGATGAACGAGTCGACGATATCGAGCGCGGAAATGTCGATCAGCACGCCAGTGGCGCGATCCTTCACGATGCGCGCCGTCAGGTCATCCTGCAAGGTCATGGCCAGGCGGTCATGCATGTCCACCTGGATCGTGACGAGCAGCAGTCGCCCCATCCGTAAAATGGGAATTCTTTCCATGGGCGCCTCAGTTCTGTTGTTGCGAGTAGGTGATGGTGGAACCGGTGCGTTTCAGCGCCACCACGAAGGCGTCGGCCAGCGTGGCCTTGGTGATCACGTCTTCCAGGTTCACGCCCAGGTGCACGATGGTTTGCGCGATCTGCGGACGGATGCCGCTGATAATGCAGTCGGCGCCCATCAGGCGGGCGGCGGCGATGGTTTTCAGCAGATGCTGGGCCACCAGGGTGTCGACGGTCGGCACGCCGGTAATGTCGATGATGGCGATCAGGGCGCCCGTGTCGACGATTTTCTGCAGCAGGCTTTCCATCACGACCTGGGTACGCGCGCTGTCGAGCGTGCCGATCAGGGGCAGCGCCAGCACGTTCTGCCACAGCTGCACCACCGGCGTGGACAGTTCCAGCAATTCCTGTTGCTGGCGCAGGATGACCTGCTCGCGCGCCTTCTGGTAGATTTCAATCGTCAGCAAGCCCAGCTTGTCGAACAGGTTGCTGGTGCTGACGATGGTGTCGCTCAGCTGTTGTGGGTTGTCACCCAGTGCCACGCGCAGGTAGCCGAACAGCGGTTCCTTCAGCGAGAACACAAAGCTGGCGGTGTCGATCGGCGAATGGCCCTGGCGCACGCGCGATTGCGACATTTCGCTCAGCAGCTGGCGTGTATCGTCCCAGGCGCGTGTCTCGATATCGAACGAGCCGCTCGATTCGAGCGCACCGGCCAGCAGCGGCAGGAATTGCGATGCCTGCTGGCGCAGCTCGTTTTCCGCATTCTTGTCGCGGCGCATCAGGCGGCCGATCAGGTCGGCCATCCAGCCTTCCAGCAGTTGCGTGTGGTGTTCGCTGATAATGCTGGCCAATTGCTTGGCCTGGCCGGCGCCCGTCTCTATGTTCATGCTCATCCTTGGCTGGTGTGTTTGGTTGTTTGCCGCTGGCCTGGTGCCCCTGTTCAGGCAGGGGCGCCGGCTACGGTCTGTCGTGCCCGATTATAAACGCGGCGATTCATTTTATTATGTTCTCTGGCGAACATTAGGATAAAAAGACCGGACTTTTTTTGCCCGGCTGCGGTTTTAAGGGTGGCCGCCGACAATCACCTTGCCTTTCGCATGGCCTGTCTCGACATATGCCAGTGCCTCGGGCGTGCGCGCAAACGGAAAAACGCTGTCGATCACGGGCCGGATCACGCCCGCGTCGACCAGCGCGGCGAGCTGCTTCAGCTGCGCGCCATCGGCCTGCATGAACAGGAAGTCATACCGCACCTGGCGTTGCCGGGCCAGGCGCCTGACCCGGGCGCTGAGCAGCCGCACGGCCAGCCGCAGCAGCCATGGCGCGCCGATGGCGCGCGCAAAGGCGGGGTCGGGCGGACCGGATAGCGACACCAGCCGCCCGCCTGGCCTGAGGACGGACAGCGATTTGAGCAGCGTGGCCGTATCCTGGCTGTGCAGCACCACGTCGTAGCCATGCAGCAGGGCGGCAATATCGTCGTTTTTGTAGTCGAGCACCAGGTCGGCGCCCAAATCCTTCAGCCATGCGGCATTGGCCGCGCTGGCGGTGGTGGCGACATGGGCGCCCAAGTGTTTCGCCAGTTGAATGGCGATGCTGCCCACGCCGCCGGAACCGGACTGGATGAACACTTTTTCGCCGGCCTGCAACTTGGCCACGTCGACCAGCGCCTGCCAGGCCGTCAGGCCGACCAGCGGCAGCGACGCCGCCTGTTCCATCGACAGCGTGGCCGGTTTCTTCGCCAGCGCGCTTTCCCTGACGGCGATGCGCTCGGCAAAGGCGCCGATGCGCAGGTCGTCCGGCCGCGCGTATACCTCGTCGCCAGGCGCAAAGCGCGTCACGCGCGCGCCGATGGCCAGCACGGTGCCGGCCACGTCATGACCGAGTACCAGCGGCAACTTGTAAGGCAGCAGCAGCTTGAATTCGCCATGCTTGATCTTCGCGTCGAGCACGTTGACGCCGGCGGCCCGCACTTGCACCAGCACGTCGTCGGCGGCCAGCGCCGGTTCTGCCACCTCGGCCAGGCGCAGCGGCTGTTTTTTTCCATATTTGTCGAGTAACCAGGCTTGCATGGCTCACCCCTCCAGGCGCAGGTCTTTGCGCACGCCCGCGTCGAGCATGCGGGCAGGGGCGAAGCGGCGCAGCCACTGCATGCGCCGCGCCAGTCCCGGCGTGTAATGCAGTTTCGGTGCTGGCGCGGCGGCAGCCCTGACGACGATGGCAGCCACTACTTCCGGCCCATCGGCGCCGGCCAGCACCTGCTTGACGCGCTGCCCGACTTTTTCACAGATGGCGCGGTAGGCCGGCAAGGGCGCGTCGGGCGCCATCAGGTTGGCGTCGAACGGGGTGTTGATATACGCGGGTTCGACCACCGAGACGCGCACGCCCATGGTGCGCAACTCATGGTCGAGCGCCTCCGAGTAGCCGGCCACCGCGTGCTTGCTGGCCGAATACAGGGCCATGTAGGGCATCGGCAGGAAACCCAGTACCGAGCCGATATTGATGATATGGCCGCTGCCCTGCAGGCGCATATGTGGCGCCACGGCGCGCGTCATGCGCACGATGCCGAAGAAATTGGTGTCGAAGATGGCTTGCGCCTGTGCCAGCGAGCTTTCTTCGGCCGCGGCCGGCGCCACGCCGAAGCCGGCATTGTTGACCAGCAGGTCGATGCGTCCGGCGCGCTGCAGCACGTCGTCCACCAGCGCCGCGACCGAGGCGTCGCTGGTGACGTCGAGCGCCAGCATCTCGATGCCTGGCGCCGCATGGGTGGCGGCGCGGCGGCTGGTGCCGAAGACCCGGTAGCCGGCCTGGGCCAGCTGCTGCGCCGTGGCCTGGCCGATGCCCGATGAGGCGCCCGTGACGACGGCGACGCGTTGTGCTGCTTGATGCATGGAGTACTCCCTTGTAAGGATGGTGGTGCGATGGGCTGCAAAGTGTTACTATCTTTTTAGTACGAATATTACTATCATTTTGAAAGTAAAAGTAAACGCCAGCCATGAATACTGAAAATACTTCCGCCCGCTCCTGTCCCATCGGGCGCAGCCTGGCCGTGTTCGGCGACGCCTGGAGCATGCTGATTCTGCGCGACGCCCATGCGGGTCTCACGCGCTTCGACCAGTTCCGCAAGAACCTGGGCATCGTGCCGACCATGCTGACGCGCCGCCTGGCGGCATTGACCGAAGAGGGGCTGCTGGAAAAACACCGCTATTCGGACAGTTCGCGCGAAGAATATGTGCTGACCGAGGCCGGCCGCGACCTGCTGCCCGTGCTGTTTACGCTTGGGGAGTGGGGGCGGCGCCACCGCTGCGAGGGTGAATTGGTGCGCATTGTCGACGCCGAAACGGGGATCGACGTCAGGCCGGTGGTGATCGATGAAGTGACGGGTGCACAGATCGGCACCCGGCCACTGCGCGTGCTGAACCCCTAGCGGGTCTTTTTGTCGCGCACTGACGCGCTTGCAGCCTGTGGCTTTAAAGATGTAGATTATTTGCATGTTTAAGCAAAAACCGCTACACTGGCTTCACTTCACCAGAGAGAACGAAACGGCAACGACCATGAATATCGACAAATTCAAGCATGAACACGTGGCCATCCTGGCCGCCATCGACAATCTGCGCAACCTGGCGCGCGCCGGCGTGGCCAGGCAGGCGCAGGCCATCGCCGAACAGATCGTCGCCATGAGCGGCATGATCAAGCTGCACCTGGCCGTCGAGCAGCGCTATCTGTATCCGGCCGTGCAGGCCTCGGGCGTGGCGTCGGTGGCGCGCATGGGCCATCGCTATGAAATGGAAATGCAGGGCATCGCCGGCGACTACCTGGCCTTTGCCGCGCGCTGGAATACGCCGGCGCGCCTGGAACTGGAACCCGAATCGTTCCGCAGCGAAGCGAACAGCGTGCTGCATGCGCTGTACCAGCGCATGCGCCGTGAAGACACGGAGCTGTATCCGGCCGTCGAAGCCATCTGACCAGACACCACCCAACCATTCACACCCAGGAGTTCCCCATGCTGACCCAAGACCAACGCGCCATCGTCACCGCCACCGTGCCCATTCTCGAACAGGGCGGCGAAGCGCTGACACGCCATTTCTACAAGGGCATGTTCCGCGACTATCCGGAAGTAGCGCCGTACTTTAACCAGGCGCACCAGCACAGCGGCGAGCAGCAGCGCGCGCTGGCCAACGGCGTGCTGGCATATGCGCGCCATATCAACCAGCTCGATGCGCTGGGCGGCCTGGTGGCCACCATCATCAACAAGCATGTGGCGCTGCAGATCCGTGCCGAACACTATCCGCTGGTGGGCGCCAGCCTGCTGAAAGCGATCCGCGAAGTGCTGGGCGAGGACGTCGCCACCGACGCGGTGATCGAAGCCTGGGGCGCGGCCTACGGCCAGCTGGCCGAAATTTTGGCCGGCGAGGAAGGACGCATCTACAAGGAACAGGCGAATGCGCCGGGCGGCTGGAGCGGCGCGCGCGATTTCACGGTCGTGAGCAAGGTGGAAGAGAGCGCGGAAATCACCTCGTTCCTGATGGCGCCTGCCGATGGGCTGCCGGTGCTGGCGTTTGCGCCGGGCCAGTATATCGGCGTGGTGGCCAGCGTCGACGGCGTGCCGATGCGGCGCCAGTATTCGCTGTCGGCGGCCAGCAATGGCGAGACCTACCGCATCAGCGTCAAGCGCGAGGCAGGCGGCAAGGTGTCGAACCATTTCCACGATCACGTACAGGTGGGCGACACGGTGCAGCTGACGCCGCCGTCGGGCGAATTCGTGCTGGCCGACAGCGACAGGCCGCTGGTGCTGATCAGCGGCGGGGTCGGCATCACGCCAACCCTGGCCATGCTGGCGCAGGCGCTGCGCGGCACGCGCCCGGTGCACTTCATCCATGCGGCGCGCAACCATGGCGTGCATGCATTCCGCGCGCAGATCGATGCGCTGGCCGCGCAGCATCCGCAACTGAAGCGCTATTACTGCTACGCCGAGCACAGCGGCGACGACCTCGCGCCGGATGCGGTCGGCCTGCTGAACCGGGAAAACCTGGCCGCCTGGCTGCCCGCGTCGCGCGATGTCGATGCCTACTTCCTGGGACCGCAGCCGTTCATGCGCGCCGTCAAAGGCTACCTGCGCGAACTGGGCGTGCCGGAGCAGCAGACGCACCATGAATTTTTCGGCCCCGCCAGTGCATTGAACTGAGGACGAAAAATTGCGCCCGCCGTAAGGGGCGGGTAAGCCTTTCCCTTTATTGTGATCCCAAGCTCGCTACAAAAGAGCATGGGTTCATATAAATGGAGGCAACAAATGCATGACGATCTGGTTCAAAAAATCAAGGGCGACCCGAATTACCACAAGCTGGTCAAGGTCCGTTCCACATTCGGCTGGTGGCTGACGGCCGCCATGATGGTGGTCTATTACGGCTATATCCTGCTGATCGCGTTCAACAAGGAGTTTCTCGCCACCAAAACCGGCGCAGGCGTGATGACCTGGGGCATGCCGATCGGCCTGTTCGTGATCGTCTTCACGGTGCTGGTCACCGGCATTTACGTCAGCCGCGCCAACAAGCAGTTCGACGACCTGACGGCCGCCATCGCCAAGCGGGTGGACGCATGAGCGCCGCCAAGCAGCTGCAGGGTGGCCTGGCCGCGTTGACATTGCTGGCCGCGAGCGGCGCGGCGCTGGCCGCCGGCGCCGACCTGGGCCAGGCTGTCAAGCAGCCGACCAACTGGACCGCGATCATCATGTTCGCCGTGTTCGTCATCTTTACCCTGTTCGTCACCAAGTGGGCGGCCGCCAAGACCAAGTCTGCGTCCGACTTTTATACGGCTGGCGGCGGCATCACCGGCTTCCAGAATGGCCTGGCGATCGCCGGCGACTATATGTCGGCCGCCTCCTTCCTCGGCATTTCCGCCGCAGTGTTCCTGAACGGCTACGACGGCCTGATCTACGCGATCGGCTTCCTGGTCGGCTGGCCCGTCATCACCTTCCTGATGGCCGAGCGCCTGCGCAACCTGGGCCGCTTTACCTTTGCCGACGTGGCAGCCTACCGCTTCAAGCAGGCGCCGATCCGCATTTTCTCGGCTTCCGGCACGCTGGTGGTGGTGGCGTTTTACCTGATCGCGCAGATGGTCGGCGCGGGCCAGCTGATCAAGCTGCTGTTCGGCCTCGAATACTGGATCGCCGTGGTGCTGGTCGGTACCCTGATGATGATCTACGTGCTGTTCGGCGGCATGACGGCCACCACCTGGGTGCAGATCATCAAGGCCGTGATGCTGCTGGGCGGCGCTACCTTCATGGCCGTGGCCGTGCTGGCGCAGTTCAATTTCAGCCCGGAAGCGCTGTTCGCCAAGTCGGTCGACGTGCACGCCACCAAGGAGGCCATCATGGGTCCTGGCAGTTTCATCAAGGATCCCATTTCCGCGATTTCGTTCGGCATGGCGCTGATGTTCGGTACCGCCGGCCTGCCGCACATCCTGATGCGTTTCTTTACCGTGCCTAGCGCCAAGGAAGCGCGCAAGTCCGTGTTCTGGGCCACCACCTGGATTGCCTATTTCTATATCCTGACCTTCATTATCGGTTTTGGCGCCATCGTGCTGGTCAGCACCAATCCTGAATTCAAGGACGCGGCCGGCAAACTGCTGGGCGGCAACAACATGGCGGCGGTGCACCTGGCCAAGGCGGTCGGCGGCAATGTGTTCCTCGGCTTTATGTCGGCCGTCGCGTTTGCCACCATCCTGGCCGTGGTGGCCGGGTTGACCCTGTCTGGCGCCTCGGCTGTCTCGCATGACCTGTACGCCACCGTCATCAAGAAGGGCAAGGCTACCGGCGCGAACGAACTGAAAGTGTCGCGCGTGACCACCATCGTGCTGGGCATTATCGCCGTGGTGCTGGGCATCGCCTTTGAAAAGCAGAACATTGCCTTCATGGTCTCGCTGGCCTTTGCGATTGCCGCTTCGGCCAACTTCCCGGTGCTGTTCATGTCGGTGCTGTGGAAAGACTGCACCACGCGCGGCGCCACCGTCGGCGGCTTCCTGGGGCTCATCACGGCAGTCGCCCTGACGGTGGTATCGAAATCGGTATGGGTCGACGTATTGGGCCATCCGGAAGCGCTGTTCCCGTACGCGTCGCCGGCGCTGTTCTCGATGACGGCCGGTTTCGTCGGCATCTGGCTGTTCTCGGTCCTCGACAAGAGTCCGCGCGCGCGCATCGACCGTGCCGGCTACGAAGCGCAGCAAATGCGTTCGGAAACGGGCATCGGCGCCTCGGGCGCCAGCGCGCATTGATCTGAACCGTCATATCCTGCGTCATCGCTGACGCAGCCACGCAGGGCCGGTGTTGCAACCGGCCCTTTTTTTGCTTGTTGAAACGGCCAAAAGAATGCCCTCAGGCCAACAATCATGGCATAGTTGCGCCCTACGCATGATTGGAGTTTGACGTTCGATGGATACGCCCCCGACTTTTCCGCACGACGCCGGTGCGCCGGCGCGCCTGTCCATGGAAGGGGGCCGCGTGCCGCTCGAACTTGCGCCATTTTTCCACGCCATGCCGCTGCCCTGCATGCTGCTGACGCCGCAACTGGCGATTTTTGCGGCCAACGACGCCTATATGCGCCTGTCCGGCCGCCAGCGCAAGGATGTTGTCGGGCGCCATATTTTCGATGCGTTTCCCGACAATCCGCACGATCCCCTGTCCGATGGCGCTGCCAACATGCTCGCGTCGCTGCAGCGCGTGTGCGCCTCGGGGCAGGCGGAACAGCTGGGCATCCAGCGCTACGACGTGGCGACCGAAGCCGACGGCAACGTGTTCGAGACGCGCTACTGGAAGCCGCAGAATATCCCCGTGCAGGGCGCCGATGGCAGCCTGCGCTATATCATGCAGATGGTCGAGGAAGTGTCGGACTTCTACCTGCCCGGCCAGAACACGCTGCGCGACGTGCTGGCCAACCTGAGCGAATCGCTGCGCGACCTGCGCGCGGCCAGCGAGATCGGCCATGCGGCGGCGGCCATCCTGGGCGTGGCGCTCCAGGCCAGCCGGGTCGGCTACGGCACGATCGATCTGGCCGCCGAAACGCTGGAGGTGGCGCGCGACTGGTGCGCGCCGGGCGTGGAGACGCTGGCCGGCGTGACGGCGCTGCGCGACTACGGCTCCTTTATCGACGACCTCAAGCAGGACCAGTTCATCGCCATCGTCAATGTCGACAACGATCCCCGCACGGCCGGCGCCGCCGCGGCCTTGCGCGCGCGCAGTGCGGCCGCGTTTGTCAACGTGCCGGTGCTGGAGGACGGCGTGCTGGTCGCCGTGCTGTTCGTCAACGATGCGCAGGTGCGGCACTGGACGGGCGAGGAGATGGTGCTGATCAAGGAGGTGGCAGCGCGCATCCGCGCCGCTACCGAGCGCGAACGCAGTGCGTCAGCCTTAAGCCGGAGCGAAGCGAAATTTCGCACCATTACCGACGCCATGCCGCAGATGGTGTGGTCGACGCTGCCCGATGGCTACCACGATTATTACAACGAGCAGTGGTACGGCTATACGGGCGTGCCGCGCGGTTCGACCCATGGCGACGGCTGGAACGACATTTTTCATCCCGATGACCGCGAGCGGGCCTGGGCCGCCTGGCATGCCAGCCTGGCGAGCGGCGACACGTATGAGATCCAGTACCGGCTGCGCCATCACAGCGGCAGCTATCGCTGGGTGCTGGGCCGCGCCTTGCCGGTGCATGCCGACGACGGCAGCATCGTGCGCTGGATGGGTACCTGCACCGATATCGACGACCAGAAGCATGCGGAAGACGAATTGCGCCGCCTCGGCGTGCGCAAGGATGAGTTCCTGGCCATGCTGGCGCACGAGCTGCGCAATCCGCTGGCGCCCATCAGCAGCGCGGCCCAGCTGTTGCTGTTGGGTGGCAACGACCCGCAGCGCGTGCAGAAATCGGCCGGCGTGATCCAGCGCCAGGTGCGCCACCTGACCAACCTGGTGGACGACCTGCTCGATGTGTCGCGCGTCACGCGCGGCCTGGTGAGGCTGGACCGGCGCGTGCTGGACCTGAGGGACGTGCTGCATGGCGCCGTCGAACAGGTGCGCCCGGCAATCGATGCGCGCCGGCACCAGTTGGCCGTCACGCTGCCGCCAGCGCCGGTACTGGTCAGCGGGGACCGCACGCGGCTGGTGCAGGTGGTGGTCAATCTGCTCAGCAATGCCGCCAAATATACGCTGCCCGGCGGCCATCTCGCCCTGTCGGTGCAAGTGGCGGACGGGCAGGCGCGCATCACTGTCGGCGACAACGGCATCGGCATGGCGCCGGAGTTGCTGCCACATGTGTTCGAGCTGTTCGTGCAGGCCGAGCGGACGCAGGACCGGGCTCAGGGCGGGCTGGGTCTTGGACTGGCGCTGGTGCAGCGTATTGCCGAGCTACATGGCGGCAGCGTGCAGGCGCACAGTGCCGGCCTGGGACAGGGCAGCACGGTGACCGTGCAGCTGCCGCTGGCCGAGGGGGAAAGCAGCCTGGCTTTTGATGCGGAGCCGATGCCGCCAGCCACGCCTGGGGCGGTCCGGATCGCCGAAGCACAGCTGCCCCGTTTGCTGCTGCTGGACGACCATATCGATGGCGTGCAGATGTTTGCCGCCCTGCTGCGGGCACGTGGCTATCCGGTAACGATCGCGCAGGACGGCGCCAGCATGCTGCAGATGGCGGCGCAGCAGCATGTCGATACCTTTATCCTCGATATCGGCTTGCCGGAGATGGATGGCTACGAACTGGCCCGGCGGCTGCGGGCCAGTCCCGCCACTGCCCGGGCGCAGCTGATTGCATTGACCGGCTATGGCAAGGAAGAGGACAGGCAGCAGGCGCTGCTGGCCGGTTTCGACCAGCACCTGGTCAAGCCGGTCGATATTGCAGAATTGATCAAGCTGCTCGACGGGCGCCGCACGGCTTGAACGAAACCCGCTCTGCTGCGATGCCGGGATCGGACCCTCAGGGTCCGGCCGCAGTGTGTGCTGTCGGGTTGAGGCAGGCTTTAAGGTGAGAGCCGTTTATCCGCGTTCGCAAACATCAGCTTTCCCGCTTTAACGGAATCACATTCTGCAGATCCACGCCGCCCAGCGCGGCCGGCGCCGGCGCCAGGATGGTTGCCAGCGTTACCTTGTCGAGCACGGCCAGGAACGCGCCCGTGGCCTGGCCCAAGGCCGACTTCAGCTTGCAATCGGGCGTCAGCGGACAGGTATTGCTGTCCTTGTTAAAACACTCGGCCATGAAGAAATCGCTTTCCGTCTCGCGCACCACGGCGCCGATATTGATCTCGGACGGCTCGCGCGCCAGGCGCAGCCCGCCATTGCGGCCGCGCACGGTTTCCACGATGCCAGACAGTCCCAACTGGTGTACCACCTTCATCAGATGGTTTTTCGAGATCAGGTGCAGGTCGGCGATATCCTGGATCGTCACCAGGCGGTCGCGGTTGGCGCCCAGGTACATCAGGGTGCGCAGGGTGTAGTCGGTATAGGCGGTCAGTCGCATGGCATGGTCAGATTCTTGAAAGATGCGGATTACATCCTTGTTTCAAGGCGCAGCATACAGCAAAGCGCATGTGCCATGGCATGCCATGCGGCGCAGGCAGGCGTTGCATGCGATGCAGCTTGTTGCCCGTTTCAAGCGAAAAGTAGTAAAAGCTGATTGCTTTTCAATTAAATGCGTAGTAAATTTTCATATTGCAGCAATCAGAAGCAGGCGCAAAGCCCTGTAGCACCCGTCGACATGGGTGGGAACGACAAGAAGCAAGGAGATGTCAAGGCATTCAGGTAAATTTACTACAAATTTGACGGATGCGTTTTCCATGGGAAGCGCGTGACAAGCAATCTGTGCGGTTCGCCAGCAAGCTGGTGGCTGCCCCGGGAATACATACCATGCAAATGAACGAAGTAAAAGACGAACTGCTCAGCAGCGATATCCGCCAGCTGGGCCGCCTGCTGGGCGACGCCATCCGCAGCCAGCTCGGCAACGCCGCTTTCGACGGCATCGAAAACGTGCGCCAGCTGGCGATCCGTTTTCGCCGCGATAACGATGAAGCGGCACGCGCGCAGTTGTCCGATTCGCTGGCAGCGATGTCGCAGGAAGAAACCACGCAGCTGATCCGCGCCTTCAGCTATTTCTCGCTGCTGGCCAATATCGCCGAAGACCAGCACCATATCCGCCGCACGCGCGCCCACCTGATCGCCGGCTCGCCGCCGCGCCAGGGCAGCCTGCGCCATGCGATCGGCAACGTCTTCGACGCCGACAAGGCCGATGCGCTGGAAACCTTTTTTGACGACGCCTTCGTCAGCCCCGTGTTCACGGCGCACCCGACCGAAGTGCAGCGCAAGAGCATCCAGAATTGCCAGCTGGCCATCGCGCGCCTGTTGAACGAACGCGACCGCGTGCAGATGACGCCTGACGAAGCGGAGCAGAACGAAGAAGCGCTGGGACGCGGCATCGTCACCCTGTGGCAGACGCGCCTGTTGCGCACCACCAAGCTGTCGGTAATGGACGAGGTGGAAAACGGCCTGTCGTTCTATGACCATACGATCTTGCGCGAACTGCCCAAGTTGTATTCGTCGCTGGAAACCATGCTGGCCGAGCGCGATGCGCGCTGGCAAGATACGGAACTGCCCAATTTCATGAAGGTCGGCAGCTGGATCGGCGGCGACCGCGACGGCAACCCGTTTGTCACCGCCGACATCCTGCGCAACACCCTGCGGCAGCAAGCCACCAAAGTGTTCGGATTTTACCTGGAAGAATTGCGCAAGCTCGCCTCGCAGCTGTCGCTGGCGCAAAAGCTCAGCGGCGCCAGCGCGGAATTGTCGGCGCTGGCCGAACGCTCGGCCGACACCTCGCCGCACCACGCCGATGAGCCATACCGCCGCGCGCTGCATGGCGTGGTGGCGCGCGTCGAAGCGGCCCGTTTTGTGCTGTGCGGCAAGGGTCGGCAGGGTGACGGCGTGCAGCCGTATGCCGCGGCCGGCGAACTGCTGGCGGACCTCGACGTGGTCAATCAGTCGCTGGTGGCCCATGGCCTGCGTGCGCTGGCCCGTGGCCGCCTGCGCCAGTTTCGCCGCGCCGTCAAGGTATTCGGCTTTTCGCTGGCGCCGCTGGACCTGCGCCAGAATTCCGATGTGCACGAACGCGTGGTGGGCGAACTGTTTGCCGGCGTGCAGCCCGGCCTGGTCTACACGGACCTCGACGAAGAGGCGCGCATCGCCTTGCTGCTGAAAGAACTGGCGTCGCCGCGGCTGCTGATGTCGCCTTACGCCACCTACTCGGAAGAGACCACGGGCGAGCTCGACATCTTCCGCGCCGTGCGCGAGGCGCATGCGAAATACGGCCGCGAATCGGTGCCGAACTGCATTATCTCGAAGGCGGCCAGCGTCTCGGACCTGCTGGAAGTGGCGCTGCTGCTGAAAGAAGTGGGCCTGCTGCGCCAGGACACGCTGGAAGTGGATGTCAATATCATTCCGCTGTTTGAAACCATCGACGACTTGCGGGCCGGCCCGGCCATCATGGCGCGCGCGTTCGGCCTGCCGTTTTACAGCGGCCTGCTGGCGTCGCGTGGCCGCCAGCAGGAAGTCATGCTCGGCTACTCGGACAGCAACAAGGACGGCGGTTTCCTGACCTCGGGTTGGGAGCTGTACAAGGCCGAAATCGAACTGGTCAATGTCTTCAGGGAGCACCAGGTCAAGCTGCGCCTGTTCCACGGCCGCGGCGGTTCCGTCGGCCGCGGCGGCGGGCCCAGCTACGAAGCCATCCTGGCCCAGCCAGCCGGCGCCGTGCAGGGCCAGATCCGCCTGACGGAGCAGGGCGAAGTCATTACCGCCAAGTATGCCAATCCCGAAGTGGGACGCCGCAACCTGGAAGTGCTGGTGGCCGCCACCATCCAGTCGACCCTGCTGCCGCAGGCGCAGCTGCAGCCAAGCGCCTCGGCCGGCGCCGGCCACCTGGCGGCGATGGAAGAATTGTCGGGCACGGCCCTGAACGCCTACCGCGAGCTGGTGTATGGCACCGAAGGCTTCGAGCAGTATTTCTGGGAATCGACCGTGATTGCCGAAATTGCCGCCCTGAATATCGGCAGCCGTCCTGCTTCGCGCAAGAAATCGACCTCGATCGAGGACCTGCGCGCGATTCCGTGGGTGCTGAGCTGGGCCCAGTGCCGGCTGATGCTGCCGGGCTGGTTCGGTTTCGGTTCGGCCGTGCAGGCGTATCTGAAAGCCCATCCGGACACGGGCGCCGAGCTGCTGCGCGGCATGTACCAGGACTGGCCGTTCTTCACCTCGCTGCTGTCGAACATGGACATGGTGCTGGCCAAGAGCGATATCGCGATTGCCGGCAGGTATGCGGAACTGGTCAAGGACGAAGCCTTGCGCACGGCGATCTTCACGCGCATCCGCGCCGAATATGCGGCCACGCTCGACGCCCTGAAACTGATCACGGGGCAGGAAGAATTGCAGCAGGCCAATCCGCTGCTGCAGCGTTCGATCCGCCACCGCTTCCCGTATATCGACCCGCTCAATCACGTGCAGGTGGAGCTGCTGAAACGCTTCCGCGAAGGCAAGCAGGATGCAGCGGCGCGTACCGGCATTCATCTGTCGATCAATGGCATTGCGGCGGGGCTGCGCAACAGCGGCTAAGCTTTAACCCCAACGGCAGACTCCGGGGTCGGTCCTTCGGATCGTCAATCATCCCACTGGGATAATTGACCCCTCAGGGTCCGACCCCGGCTGTTCACGGGGTCAACAACGTCAGCTCACAAGGCTGGCCAGATACGACTATTTATAGAAAGCACACAATGACTCTGCAAACCCAGCAACGCGCGACCAAGATCGTCGCCACCATCGGCCCCGCCTCGAACGATATCGACACCCTGGTGCGCATGTTCAAGGCCGGCGTCGACGTGGTGCGCCTGAACTTTTCGCACGGCAAGGCGCAGGACCATATCGACCGCGCGCGCATGGTGCGCGAAGCAGCAGCCCTGTGCGGCCGCGAAGTGGCCATCATGGCCGACCTGCAAGGCCCGAAAATTCGCGTCGGCAAGTTTGAAGAAGGCAAGATCCAGCTGGAAAACGGCGCCAAATTCATCCTGGACTCCAAATGGGGCGAAAATGGCGAACTGGGCAACCAGGAACGCTGCGGCCTCGACTACAAGGAACTGCCGCGCGACCTGCGCGCCGCCGACGTGCTGCTGCTCAACGATGGCCTGATCGTGCTGACGGTCGACCGGGTGATCGGCAGCGAAATCCATACCACCGTGAAAATCGGCGGCGAACTGTCGAACAACAAGGGCATCAACCGCCAGGGCGGAGGGCTGTCCGCACCGGCGCTGACGGCCAAGGACATGGAAGACGTCAAGACCGCCATGAGCTTCCAGGCCGACTACGTGGCCGTGTCGTTCCCGAAAAACGCCACCGACATGGTGATGGCGCGCCAGCTGGCCAATATCGCCGGCGAAGCATGGGACCACAAGCCGATGATGATCGCCAAGATCGAGCGCGCCGAAGCGATTCCTGCGCTGCAGGAAATCCTCGATGCCTCCGACGGCATCATGGTGGCGCGCGGCGACCTGGCCGTCGAAGTGGGCAATGCGGCCGTGCCGGCCTTGCAAAAGCGCATGATCAAGATGGCGCGCGTGTCGAACAAGCTGGCCATTACCGCCACGCAGATGATGGAATCGATGATCGTCAACGCCGTGCCGACCCGTGCCGAAGTATCCGACGTGGCCAACGCCGTGCTGGACGGTACCGACGCAGTGATGACCTCGGCGGAAACGGCTTCGGGCCGCTACCCGATCGAAACGGTGGAAGCGATGGCCGCCATCTGCCTGGACGCGGAAAAATGGGACGCCGTCAAGCTCGACGCCGACTTTTTGAACGCCACCTTTACCCGTATTGACCAGTCGATCGCCTACGGTGCCTTGTTTACCGCCTATCACCTGCGCGTAAAAGCGATCGCCACCCTGACGGAATCGGGCTCGACCGCCTTGTGGATGAGCCGCTGCAATATCGATATCCCGATCGTCGCGCTGACGCCGAGCGTGGCCACGCGTCGCAAGCTGGCGCTGTACCGCAACGTCAGCACCATCGAGCTCGGTTCCGGCACCGACCGCGACAAGGTCCTGAGCCAGGCCGAGGCGCTGCTGGTCGAGCACAAGGTGGTGTCGAAAGGCGATACCGTGGTGCTGACCTGGGGCGAGCCGATGGGCAAGGTCGGCGGCACCAATTCGCTGAAGATCACCAGGATCGGCCAGCATTGATCAGGCTATTCGCGCCGGCGCAGGCCGGCGCAGGTCGGCGTAGGTCGGCTTAGCGCTTCGCGCGCAAGCCGACAACAGCCACGCTGCTCGCAGCAGGCTCAAGAAGCGCTGAAAAATCCTCATTCTCCGCGCCATTACGCGTGCCGTGATTGCATGGATAACTTTTCCATGTCAGCATGCGTTTCTTTCGCATCTGACCGGAGTTTCCATGACCGAATACTTTCCCGTGCTGCCCGGTCGACCCCATCGAGCCTGAGTGTAAATGGAACAGCACATGACCGACGACGAACAATACGTAGCCGACAGCATCGACAAATGGATCCGCGCCGGCTTTTACGCGCAGGACGATATCGAACGGATGGTGGACGACATCATCGAGGAAGATGCCGATGCCGGCGAGCTGAAATCGCTGATCGGCCCGAAGCTGCGCGCCAAGCTCAGGGAGGAACGAGCCTGGCCGGCCATCACCGACTGTGGCCGGCTGGACCAGGTCTTTTACGTTCTGCACGAACAGGGCATCTGCGCGCTGGCCAATGCGGGCTACACCATGTCCGATGGCTATTCCGAGGTTGCCGAAGCAGTGGCGCAGGCGCCCGATGGCCACTACCACGCTTACTGCTTCTATCATGGCCAGGATGTCGAGCGCGCCATCGAGGGTCATGGCGTGATGCTGGCCTTTGGCGATCTTGCCGATCACGGCGAGCGCAGCGTGGCGGCAGGGCAGGCGATCGCCGGCGCCTTGCGCCAGGCCGGCTTCCTGGTCGAGTGGGACGGCAGCATCGATACACGCATCAATCTGCCCCTGTTTGACTGGAAGAGAAGGGCAGCGACAGCCTGATGCACATAAACAGACTATGGAAGACAAGAACATGCTGATCAAGACTTGTATCGCGCTTGGCCTTGCAGCGATTGCCTGCACAGCCGTCGCGCAAGAGAGCGATGACCTCGATAAACAGATGCTCGCCAAATGCCAGGCGGTGGCGACCCAGTTGAACAAATCGAAAAACGCCGGCATCAGCTTGAAGGACATCACGCCTTTGGTCACCTGGCGTGCGGCCTGCGCCGAACGCCCGCCCAGCGGTCCGGGCAATGTCACCTCGCTGTGCGAAGGCAGGCTGGCTGCGGCAAAGGGCGGCAAGGGCGTGTTCTTCTGGCAGAAGTCCTACCAGGGCAAACTCGATACCGGCTACTTCGTGTGCGACCTCTGACCTGCAAACTGGTGTCCCTGGGCAACTGAGAGTTGGTCTGTATCGTCCATATGTGCGAGAGCGCATATAAGAAGCGTCGCTACAAACTTAATATTCATCTATCTCCACGATAGATGATAAAGGGTTTGCCATGGACACCCGTTTGCCCGCAGCACAGATTATTCCAGACCAGGCGGCGCCCCCGGTGCCCCTGTACCCACTCAAATTGAGTGTCAACGGCCAGCAGCAACAGCTGCATGTGGAGGCCTGGGTCAGCCTGCTCGACCTGCTGCGCGACCGGCTGGCATTGACCGGCACCAAGAAAGGCTGCGACCACGGCCAGTGCGGCGCCTGCACCGTGCTGGTCGACGGCAAGCGCGTCAATTCCTGCCTGACGCTGGCGGTAATGCAGGACGGCCGCGAAATCACCACCGTCGAAGGCATGGCCGAAGGGACCGAACTGCATCCGCTGCAGCAGGCCTTTATCGCGCACGATGCGTTTCAGTGCGGCTACTGCACGCCGGGCCAGCTGTGTTCCAGCATGGGCCTGATCAGGGAAGGGCATGCAAAAACGCGCGCACAGGTGCGCGAGCTGATGAGCGGCAATATCTGCCGCTGCGGCGCCTATCCGCAGATCGTCGAGGCGCTGGCCGAGGTGATGCAGCTGCCCGATGAACCACAGGACGGCCAGGCCAACGCGCCGGTCGGCATGGTGCCCGCATGAATCCGCTCTCGTTCGTGGTCCCGTTCGACCAATCGTCCGCGCTGACGCAGATCCAGGCGCAAGGTGCGCGCTTTATCGCCGGCGGCACCAACCTGGTCGACCTGATGAAAGAGCGCGTGATGCTGCCGCAGCGGCTGATCGACATCAACCGCCTGGCGCTCGACGCGATCGACGATGCCGAAGACGGCGGCCTGCTGCTGGGCGCCCTGGCGCGCAATGCGGCCACCGCCTATCATCCGCTGGTGCTGGAACGCTATCCGGTACTCAGCGCCGCGATCCTGGCCGGCGCCTCGCCGCAGATCCGCAATATGGCCAGCAACGGCGGCAACCTGCTGCAACGCACGCGCTGCCATTATTTTTACGATGCCGGCGTGCCGTGCAACAAGCGCGAACCCGGTACCGGCTGCCCGGCCATTGGCGGCATCTCGCGCCAGCACGCGATTCTCGGCGCCAGCCAGGCCTGCATCGCCACCCATCCATCGGACATGTGCGTGGCGCTGCGCGCGCTCGACGCGGTGGTGCATGTGGCCTCTGCCAACGGCGAGCGCACCATTCCTTTCGGCCAATTCCACCGCCTGCCCGGCGACCAGCCGCAGATCGACACCACGCTGGCGCCCGATGAACTGATTACCCATATCGCGCTGCCGGCGGCGCCGCAGTTCGCCGCGCACTCGGTCTATCTGAAACTGCGCGAGCGCGCCTCGTATGCGTTTGCGCTGGTGTCGGTGGCGGCCATGCTCGATATCGGCGAGGACGGCGTGATCCGCGAAGGCCGCGTGGCGCTGGGCGGCGTGGCGCACAAGCCGTGGCGCCTGCCGGAGGCGGAAGCGTTGCTGCAGGGCCCGCCCGATCCGGCCCGCTTCGGCGCATTCGCCGACCGCCTGCTGCAGGGGGCGCAGGGGCAGGGCGGCAACGAGTTCAAGATCGTCATGGCACGCCGCGCCATCGTGCGCGCACTGGGCATGGCGGTGGCGGGTACCCATAACAATACTGGCAATGGCAGCACTGTCATGGCAAGGGGAGCGGCATGAGCGGACCGACGACAGAACTGATCCCGGAACTGCGCACGCCGATGGCGGATGCGGGCACCGGCTACGTCAAGACTGGTACACCCGTCTCGCGCGTCGATGGCCGCGACAAGGTCACGGGCGCGGCGCGCTATTCGGCCGAATTCGTGGCCGATGAGTCGGCAGAAAAGCTGCTGCACGGCGTGGTCATCAACAGCAATATCACCAGGGGGCGCATCGTCTCGTTCGACACCGGCGAGGCGCTGGCCCAGCCCGGCGTGGTCGAGGTGATCACCTACCAGAACCGGCCGAAAATGCGCAGTTTCGACCTGTTCTACAAGGACATGACTGCGCCCGGCGGCGCGCCGTTCCGGCCGCTGTACGACGAGCAGATCGTCAGCAACGCCCAGCCGGTGGCGCTGGTGGTGGCCGAGACGTTCGAAGCGGCACGCCATGCGGCGGCGCTGGTGAAAGTGCAGTATGCGGCCGAGCCGCACGAAACGGGCCTGCTCAATTACCTGTCGCGCCCGCACAAGCCGAAGGGCCTGAAGGCCGGCTACACGCCGCCGCCCGATGAAAAGGGCCATGCGGAACAGGCCTGGCAGAATGCCGACTGCAAGATCGACGGCGTCTATTACAGCGGCGTCGAGCACCATAATCCGATGGAGCTGTTCGCTTCGACCGTGATCCGTGGCGCCGACGGCCATCTCACCATCTACGACAAGACGCAAAGCTCGCAGAACAGCCGCTGGTATGTCTCGCGCGTGTTCGGCCTGTCGAAATCCGAGGTCACGGTGCGCAATCCCTACGTGGGCGGCGCATTCGGCGCCGGCCTGCGCCCGCAGTACCAGCTGCCGCTGGCCGTGATGGCCGCCATCAAGCTGCAGCGCTCGGTGCGCGTGGTGATGACGCGCCAGCAGATGTTCACCTTCGGCCACCGGCCCGAGACCTGGCAGCGCGTCAAGCTGGCCGCCAGCCGCGACGGCGTGCTGCAGGCAATCGCGCACGATGCGGTCGCCGAAACCTCGCGCTTCGAGGACTACGTGGAAGCGGTGGTCAACTGGTCGGGCCAGCTGTACGCCTGCGAGAATATCCGCCTGGGCTACCAGCTGGTCGACCTCGACCAGTTCAGCCCGATGGACATGCGCGCGCCGGGCGCGGCCCATGGCGTGCATGCGCTGGAAGTGGCGATGGATGAATTGTCGTACGAGGTCGGCATCGATCCGCTGGCGTTCCGGCTGAAAAACTATGCCGAATCGAATCCCATCGACGACCTGCCGTATTCGACCAAGGAGCTGCGCGCCTGCTATGCGCAGGGCGCCGAGCGCTTCGGCTGGAGCCGCCGTCCGCTGGCGCCGCGCAGCCGCAAGGAAGGCACGGAATGGGTGGGCTGGGGCATGGCCACCGGCATCTGGGATGCGATGCAGATGTTTGCGCGCGCCAGCGCCGTGCTGCATGCGGACGGGCGCCTGGTGGTCAGCAGCGCGGCCACCGATATCGGCACCGGCACCTACACCGTGATGGCCACCATCGCGGCCGAGGAAATGGGCCTGCCGCTGGAACACGTGGCGTTCCAGTTGGGCGACTCGACCTTGCCCGTGGCGCCTATCGAAGGCGGTTCCTCGCATGTGGCCACGGTCGGCTCGGCCGTGCAGGGCGCCTGCGAAAAGCTGAAAAAGACGCTGTTCAAGCTGGCCAAACAGCTGCCCGACTCGCCGTTCCCGAAAGCGCGCTTCGCCGACGTGGAGTTTGTCGAAGGGCGCATCAGGCTGCGCCGCGAGCAGGAAACCGGTATTTCCCTCATCGCATTGCTGAAGGGAGCCGAGATGGCGAAGGTCGAGGAAAAATACCTGCTGCTGCCGAACATGCTGCAACAGCGCAAATACACGCGCGCCGTGCATTCGGCCGTGTTCTGCGAAGTGCGGGTGGACGAGGAATTCGGCACCGTGCGCGTCACGCGCGTGGTCAGCGCGGTGGCGGCGGGACGCATCATCAACACCAGGACGGCTACCAGCCAGGTCAGCGGCGCAGTGGTGTGGGGCATCAGCCAGGCGCTGCACGAAGAAACCCAGATGGACCATGCGCTGGGCCGCTTCATGAACCACAACCTGGGGGAATACCATGTGGCGGTGAACGCCGATATCCACGATAT